>JASLRP010000384.1 GCA_030743915.1 SAR202 cluster bacterium
CGACAGAATCGAGATAAATCCGAAGAAGATGCTGGGCAAGCCAGTTATCCGAGGCACGCGAATAACGGTGGAACTGATACTACGTAAACTCGGAGAAGGCGTGACTGTGGACGAATTGCTGGATGGGTACCCTCACCTCACTGAGGATGACATTCAAGCTGCGTTGAGCTATCCAAGTAGCCTGGATGAACATAATTCAGACATCCCATGAACTTCGGATTTTGCGTGCCTACTTTTGCGGGCGCAGATGACAGCCATCCCAGGACGCCGATGCTGGAGCGGGTTGAGGTTGACGCTCTCGTGAGCTCCGTGCGGGAGGTGGAGGCGCTGGGATACGACTCGGTGTGGGTGGCTGACCACCTGATGCTGGGAGCCGATGACTCGATTCTGGAGTGCTGGACTGTGCTGTCGGCTCTGGCGCGGGTTACGTCTCGGGTGAAACTCAGCCCCATCCATCTGGCGAATTTACTTCGCGAGCCTGCGTTGGTGGCGAAGATGGCCGCGACTGTAGATGCATTATCCGGCGGTCGTCTGGACATGTTCGTCGAGGCAGGGCACGAAGGCAGTCAACAGGAGTCTGAGGCTTACGGTTTCGGATGGGACAACGCCGAGGATCGTCTCGAAAAGTTCGAGGAGGCGGTCAATATTCTCAAGCTGATGTGGACCGAGGACCGGGCCACATTCCACGGTGACCACTACCGCATCGACGACGCCATATGCTTCCCCAAGCCCGTTCAGAAACCGACAATCCCTCTCTGGATTGGGACGATTGGCGGCGAGGCTCTACCGGAGAATATCGGCACGGACGACCAGATGATGGGCGTCATCGCTCGACATGCCGACTGGTGGAACAACACTCCGGCATCGGTGGAAACTATTCGCGCCAAACTAGATACGCTGAGAGCCGCCTGTCAAATCGCAGGAACCGATTATGATGGAATCGGAAAATCGCTGGAGACCCAAATCCTCATCGCCGAAGACTCCGTCGACGTCCAGCGTTTGCAGGCCCAGATAGAACGCCTCAACCCTCAGAAAGCCTTCTATCATGACTGGAGCGACCTTCATGAGCAATACATCATCGGAACGCCTGACGAAGTGACGGCCCGACTGGAGGAGTACCGCGCCCTGGGCATCGAGACCTTCATGCTCTGGTTCATGGACTATCCCTCTCTCGATGGCGTTCGGTTGTTCGCGGACTCAGTAATTCCGCGATTCAGGCAGGCTTCAAAATGATAAAGTTCGGAGCAGTCCTCCCCACCTTTCAAGGAGCCAGTTCTCGAACCCACACTATCGACTTCGACGGTCTGGAGTCCTTCGCCCTGCGGGCCGAGGAGTTGGGCTACGACTCGCTGTGGGCGGCAGACCACCTGATACTGGGTCGCGAGGGCGGTATGCACGAGGTCTGGTCGATCATGAGCGCGCTGGCGCTGACGACCAAGCGCATCCGTCTGGGCACGCTGGTGCTGTGCAATACTCATCGTAGTCCGGCCCTGCTCACGAAGATGGCCGCCACGCTGGATCAGTTATCCGGCGGTCGGCTGGACCTGGGCATCGGCACAGGATGGTACAAGACGGAGCAGGAGAGCTATGGCCTCCCGTGGCAGGACGATGTTCGCGCTCGTATCGCCATGTTTGAGGAAGGTCTCGCCCTCATGCAGGGCTTGTTCTCCGGCGAGCGGGTCAGCTTCGATGGCGAGTTTTACAGTCTTGATGACGCAGTGTCTCGCCCACTACCTGTCCAGCAGCCCCATCCTCCCATCTGGATAGGGGCCAGCGGAGAGCGCGTGATGCTCAGGCTCGTCGCTCAGCACGCCGACGCCTGGAACATCCCGGCTCTGCCTGTCGATGAGTACGCCCATAAACTGGATGTCATTCGTCGGCATTGCGAGGCAGTGGGCCGCGATTACGACAGCATCGAGAAGTCCATGGAGACTCGCGTGATGATCTTCGACGACGACTCGGAGATGGACAACATCGCCCGATGGTTCGTCGAATTCCAGAACTCGGTCGAGCAGGCGGGCGACATTCAGCCCAGCGCCGAGACGACGGACGAACTTCGCAATCAGTACATCCTCGGCAATCTCGAACACTGCAAATCCCGCATCCAGCAGTACGTGGACATCGGAGTCCAGCACTTCCAGATTTACTTTATCGACTATCCGTCCACCCACAGTCTAGAAACCTTCGCCCGCGAGATGTTTCCGCTGTTCAAGTGACGTGGACAGTGTTCAGCCAGCCTCGCCATTCTGAACAGCAGTGAAGAATCTGGTGTCAGTAAGGCAACAGTCGCTGAGCGCTCGACCAGATGCTTCGTCTCTACTCAGCATGGCGTTGTCTTGTTGCCAAATCCTTCGCATAGTTTCAGGCGACCTCATCTTGATCCCCGCCGTCTGTCCCTCCATCCCGCCACTTGTGGTAGAATAATCTTAGAACATTTGCGCTAATTTTGAGAAACCGCCTCAGTGTGGCACAATAGTGGAGTTGTTTTTTACAATGACGAACTATTTTGCACCGAGGTTGCCTTTAACATGAGAGTTGTTTTCTTAGAAGATGTGGAAGGTGTCGCCCAGGGTGGGGACGTTAAAGAGGTCAAGAACGGGTTCGCTCGCAATTACCTGATCCCCAAGAGTCTGGCCGTTCCAGCCACACATAATGCCCTTCAGAGAGTTGAAAAGCTCACCCGTAGCGCTGGCGTCACGCGAGTCAAGATGCTCAGCGACATGAAGGAGTTGGCCCTGGAATTGGACGGTCGGCGTGTGGACGTTGAGATGCGCGCGGGCAGTTCGGGCAGGCTGTATGGCTCGGTGACCAATGCCATTATCGCCGATGCCCTCTCCGAGATGACGGAGAAAGACATCGAACGCCGAACGGTGGAGATCGCCGAACCCATCAGGGACCTTGGGGTTTATGAGTTGTCCATCAGGTTGCACCCAGAGGTTGCGGCGTCGATTCAGGTGGTGGTGTATCCCATCGGGACCGACCCGGACGACATGATCCCATCCGAAGAGGATGAGGAAGCCGCCGAAGAGGCGACAGCCGAGGCCGAAGTGATTGCAGAAGCCGAGGCCGTGGTAGAGACCACAGTCGAAGCGTCCGCCGAGGAAGACTCGGATGATGCCTCAGAAGACGGCGACTCTGACGACGGCGAAGAAGAGGAATCCTCCGACGAAGAGGATGCCGAAGAACAAGAAGAAGAGAAATAGGGCCTTCGATCTTCAACCACTAGTGGTCTGGAGCGCGCGGGCCGCCCGTATCTGGAGACGCTATTGGTTACTGAAGTTCTTCCTCCCCACGATATCAGTTCAGAGGAGTCGGTCATCGGCTCCATTCTCATCGACGGCGAGGCGCTGACGAACGTCACCTCTTTCCTCAAGCCCGGCGACTTCTACACCGAGAAGAACCGGTGGTGCTACGAGGCCTGTCTCGCCCTCTTCCATAGAGGCGAGGCCATAAA
>JASLRP010000385.1 GCA_030743915.1 SAR202 cluster bacterium
CAGTCTGCTGATGGGTCACAATCCGTCGGAGGTGATCGCCGCGGTCAATGCCCAGGCCTCCCGAGGGACGCACTTGGGAGGGGCCACGACCCACGAGATCAGGTACGCCGAAGCGGTCAAGAACCTGATGCCCAATCTGGAGCGGGTGCGTTTCACATCGTCGGGCACCGAGTCCACCTACCTTGCGATCCGTCTCGCTCGCGCCCACACCGGCAAGACCAAGATCGTGAAATTTCACGAGCACTTCCACGGCTGGCACGACTATGTAACGCCGGAGTCAGGCCAGGCTCTGGGCGGCGTTCCTCAGTCGGTATTAGACACCGTGATCGTCGCGCCTCCTGAAGTTGCGGCTGTGGACAGAATCCTCGAAAACGACAACGACGTGGCGGCTGTGATTGTCGAGTGCAACGGAGCTCATTACGGCACCTTCCCCCTGCTGAACCCCATGTTCCTTCAGGACCTGAGAGACGTCACCTCCAAACACGGCGTCGTGTTCATCATGGACGAGGTGATTACCGGATTCCGACTCTCGTCAGGCGGCGCTCAGGGACGCTGGGACCTGGAGCCAGACCTGACTACGATGGCCAAGATCATCGCCGGAGGCCAGCCCGGAGCTGCTGTGGGTGGCAGAGCAGACATCATGGAGCTTATGTCCTTCCGAGACGACCCGGAGTGGGACTCGGCGCTTCGCGTTGCCCAGGGCGGAACCTTCAACGCCCAGCCCGTCACGGCTGCTGCGGGAACAGCAACCCTCAACGCCATCGCCACTCAGGGGGTGAACGCCAGAGCCGACGCAATGGCCCTGCGCCTCAAAGACGGCCTGAACGAGGCCTTCATCCAGAACGAGGTCACCGGCCACGCCCACGGCATTGCGTCCATAGTCCATATCAACCTGGGCGCCGAGTGCGACTGCGACCGCGGCCTCTGCTCCATGCCCTACGAGCACATCTACCAGACCATGCCCCAGGAGATGACACGGGCCATGCGCCGCGCAATGCTGGTCAACGGAGTGGACATGATGGGTGGTCGGGCGTTCCTGGTGTCATCGTCCCACGAGGAAGAGGTCGTCGACAGGACGCTGGAGGCGTTTTCTGCGTCACTGAAGGAGCTTCGTGAAGAGGGCGTGGTCTAAAAACACATGACTACCCAATCGCGAAAATTCAGACTATGGGCGAGTTCCGACTGCCATGTCGGCACGGACATCCAGCGCGGTTACGAGAGTCTCGCCGAGGCCATCCGGCACTCGGAGTCCGGTGGATCAGAGGGCGGGCCGCCCTTCGAGTGGGACATCGGGCTGCACCTCGGCGACTTTTCTGGAACCCAGCTTTCGCCTGACGATGACGAAGGCCGAGAGCTTGTGCGCCAGTTCGGGGCGCTGCGAAACCATCGTCGAGAGCAAATTTACACCCTGGCAGGAAACCACGACGCCACCCACCACGACGAGCCGACCCAATGGTGGATACGAAAATGGGTTGACCCGACGGGCGAGAACACCGAACACTCCGGCGTTGATCCAACCCGCATGCCCTATCCGGTGGACGGGACGTGGGAGCGGTACTCCTTTCGGGCGGGCAACCTGCTGTTCCTGATGATGAGCGACCGCAACGACTTCCCGCCTCCCGTGGGTCGGGGAGAACGCGGAGGTTATCCGGCAGGCGCCGTCACGGGCGAGACCTTCGAGTGGTGGAAGTCGATGGTCGAGGCCAACCCGAACTCGATCATCATCTCGGCCCATCACCACATGCTCAAGGAGACCACCGTGGCGTCCGGCCCGTATGAAGGCCTGACCAGAGACGACGACGGCAACCTCATGAGCCACTACCACGGATACTTTCCCAAAGGCGGGCCGGAAGGCGCATCGTACCTGTACTTCGTGGACGGCAAGCCCGACGCTCAGGCCTTCGAGGGCTACCTGGCAGAGCATCCGGGGGTCATCGACATGTGGCTGGGCGCGCACACTCACACCCACCCGGACGACACCGCTGGCGGTCGGTCTCACATCGAGCGAAAGTGGGGCGTGACCTTCGCCAACGTCTCGGCTCTGGCCCGGTATCACGCCACCTACACCATGCCCATGAGCCGGCTGTTCACATTCACCGAGGGCAGTTCGGAGGTTCTCATTCAGTGCTACCTCCACACCTCGGACTACGCGGCCCAGGGCTGGTATCCTCCATCGGAGCGCACCGTTCATCTGGGTAGGCCCTTCTCAATGCCAAGCTGAGGGAGCTCATCCCGCCATGCTGAGCAGAGAGAAGCATCTGGTCGCCTGTGAGACAACCGTTGTTCCGTTCTCGACCAGATTCTTCGCTGCGACTCAGAATGGACAAGTGCTAAAGGCTGACGCTGAAAGTCTTAATTTCCACCAAACGAGCAACTGATTACCGGAGTGAACCACATGACAGTCGATACAAAAATACTGGAAGAACTGACCAACGCCCACGGCCCCAGCGGGTTCGAAGGGCCTGTGCGTGACATCATGCGTCGGGAGCTTGAGCCGCTGTCCGACCGCATCGAAGTAGACGGCATCGGCTCGTTGATCGCCAGCAAAGACGGGGCTTCCAATTCCCCTCGAATCATGCTCGCGGCCCACATGGACGAGGTCGGCCTTATGGTCAAGTACGTCACCGATGACGGGTACGTGAAGTTTCAGGCCCTGGGCGGCTTGCTCGACTCTGCGCTCATAGGGCAGCGATGGGTCATTCTCACACACAAAGGGCCGGTTCACGCCGTTACGGGAATGAAGACCGTGCACGTGATGACTCCTGAGGAACGCAGCGCCGGGTTCAAACGAGACGACATCTTTCTGGATGCAGGAGCCACAAGCAAGGAGGACGCGGCGAGCCGCCTCGGAATTCGCCCCGGCGACCCCATCGCTCCCGACAGCAAGTTCGAGGCGCTGAACGGAAGCGATTATCTACTGGGCAAGGCATGGGACGACCGCATCGGCCTCGCGGTGATGATAGAGGTGATGCGTTCGGTCCAGGAGTCTCCAATTCAAGGGACGCTCTATGCTGTGTCCACCGTCCAGGAAGAGGTGGGGCTGCGAGGAGCGCAAACCAGCAGCTATATCGTCAAGCCTGACATCGGGATAAATATCGAGTCCGGTGTCGCCGCCGACTATCCGGGCATCACTCAGGACGAGGCCCAGGAGAGGTTGGGCAGCGGCCCCGGCGTCTTTTTGCACGACACCACGATGCTGCCCAATCTAAAGCTCAGAGATTTGGTCATAGATGTGGCCGAGGAGAACGACATCCCTCTGCAGTTCGAGGTGCTTGCCGGATATGGCGAGGACGGCGCCGAGATGCAACGCTCTTTTGGCGGCGCGCCGGTGGTAAACATCAGCGTCCCGGTGCGGTATCTGCACACCCACAACGGCATCATCCATCGTCGCGACATCGACCAGACAATCGAGCTTGTCTCCAAACTCGTCCAGAAATTGGATCAGGCTACTGTCGATGGCGTCAGGAGTTTTTGAGTCTACAAGCCGCCGGGTTCCTCAATTTTCTACCAGGTGGTATTCCTCCGGGACGCGCAGGACTTGGCAATCTTTGAAAACCTCATCGAAGGTCAGCCGAATGCCTTCGCAGTAGCCGATGGCGTCTCCCCAGCTTGCATGATCGGCCTCTGGAAGGCTGGCGATGGCCCCTGCCTCGACGAAGAGGCCGTGAGTTACAACCAGAGCGCTAGCTCCGTCTGGAATTCTTCGCGCAATCCCCGTCCAGATGCGGGACTGTTCGTCCGCAAATCTCCCAACCTGACCTCCTGAGGAGACGGCCTGCGCCAGTCTGTCGAAACTGTCCGGCCATACTCCGACCTCGAACACAGCATCGGGTAGATGCCCCAGGACGGGGATGATCTCGTTGACCTCGTAGCCCATTGCGATGGCGGTCTCGATGGCCCGAGGAACATCGCTGGAGACGACCACGTCGAAGGGACCCGACTGATCGCCCACCAACCGCGCAAGCTCTATGCCATCCTGAGATAGATGCTGGCCGGGTTTGCGTCTCATGGTGTGTCGACGGACTTCGAGAGTTCGCATACGATACTCCTTCCACAGGGCCACTTATTCATGACTGTGCGGCTTCGACGCTGTTAAAATCTCTTTTGAGAGCCGCATCGTAGATTACATCGGTTGACCCGAAATTCAAAGAAGGGAACATTAAGCTTTCCCAAGATGCTCAGAAATACTATTTTGACACTGATGGCTCTGACCGTGGCCCTGGTGGTCGCGGCCTGCGGTTCATCCTCCGAACCGGCAGTGGTTAAGGCTACTACGCCACCAACATCCGTTCCTGTTGCCCCGGTGGCGCCTGCGCCGACTTCCGTTCCGTCAGTAGCCGTCGTTCCCACGCAACCTCCGGCCCAAGACGTGAAGATCGGAAACTCCGTGGGCGATCATGTCCCGGAGTTCGAGTTCAGCCTTGCAGACGGCACGAAGGTGACCTCCGCCAGCCTATCGGCTCAGTCGGACCCGGCCTACCTGTTCTTCTTCGCCGTGTGGTGAACGACATGTCGCGCCGAGTTGCGGCGCCTGAAGGAGATATGGCCCGACTACGCCGAAGACGTCCCGTTCTACGCCATCAACGTCGATCCCACCGCCAGCTTTGAAGAGATTGAGGCCTATCGCGAGCAGCAGGGCTACCCCTGGCCTATGGCCCAGCCTGCCGAGGGCTTGCTGGCCGATTTCAAGGTGACCCGACAGTCCACCAAGGTCGCCGTCAACTCCGATGGGTTCATCACATATCGTGACAGCTACGGCAAAGGAAGTGACGAGACCTGGCATCAGGTTTTCCAGGAGCTTGCGGCGCAGTAGGTGTTCGAGGTATCAGGTATTCAGGAGTCAGGATTTTTCGCCCGT
>JASLRP010000386.1 GCA_030743915.1 SAR202 cluster bacterium
GAGGGAACCGTTGTGCGGCTGGCCAAGGCCCAGGGAGACAACGTGGGCCAGGGCGAAGTCATCGCCGAGATCGAGCCCGAAAAGCTGAACTACGACCTGGAAGCCACCGTGGGTGGGGTATTTCATCCGGTGGTGGATGAAGGGGCCAACGTCGAAGTGGCCGGAATAATCGCATACATGCTGGCCGAGGGCGAAGCCCCGCCGGAAGCTCCGCAGGCTCAGGCTCCCGCCACGGCTGCTGCAAGCCCTGCGGCGGCTCCTCCACCCAGGCGGGCTGCTCCCGCGACAAGCGGAGACGTCGTTCCATCGACGCCCGGAGCCCGTCGTCTGGCGGCCAACCTGGAAGTTGATCTGTCCCAGGTCCTGCCTTCAGGCCCCAGAGGTCGGATCGTGGAGGCCGACGTTCGCGCGTTCGCAGAGGAACAGCAGGCAGAGTCGGCCCCGAAGCTCCCGCCCGGACTGCCGGCGCCTTCGGAGTCGAAGCCTCTCCGCGGCATGCGCCAGACCATCGCTCGACATATGAAAGACAGCCTGGCGAACTCGGCCCAGCTATCCTACTCGCTGGAACTGGACGTCACCGAGGCCCAGAGGATGCGCCGCGAGGCGTCCCAGGGTCAGGACACGATCACGCTGGCCGACGTTCTGATGAAAGCCTGCGCCGAGACTCTGAAGCGCGTGGGCGCCGTCAACTCGGTGCTGGTCGATGGAACGGCCCATTACTTCGATCAGGTCAACATCGGCCTGGCTGTGGCTCTGGGTGACGGGCTCATCGTTCCGGTTATCCAGGATGTCGGGAATCTAAATCTCCAGCAGATATCCGAGGCCGCAACCGACGTGTCCACCAAGGCCCGAGACAGCAAGTTGTCTGTCAATGACGTGGTCGGCGCCACGTTCACCATAAGCGTGCTGGGCACGGTGGACGTATTCACGCCCATCCTCAACCCGCCGGAGAACGGCATTCTGGGCGTTGGCCGCAGCGTCGAAAAACCCGTCGTCCGAGGCGGCGAGGTCGTGATCCGCGAGATGATGACGGTCACCCTCACGGCAGACCACCAGGTAATTGACGGAGCCGTGGCCGCCAGCTTCCTGCGTCGGCTTCAGGCGACCGTGGAGAGGCCTGCGGCACTGTTTCGATAAGGCGAAGGATCAGGGAAAGCACAATTGGAATACACACGACTCGGAAACTCAGGACTGAAAGTATCCAGGATATGCCTGGGGACCAACATGTTCGGCGCGGGTTACGTCGATGACTCGCGGGCTATCGGCGTGGTCAATTCTGCGTTTGAGCATGGGATCAACTTCATCGACACTGCCGACGCATACCACGCCGGACACTCGGAGGCGGTCGTCGGCAAGGCGGTGGAGGGCCATCGCCACGACTTCGTGGTCGCCACCAAGGGGTTCATCGCCACGGGAACAGGCCCCAACGACGTGGGTCTCTCTCGTAAACACCTGATGGACGCCGTGGAGGGAAGTCTCCGACGTCTGGGGACGGACTACATCGACCTTTACCAGGTGCATTACTGGGACCCGAACACCCCTCTGGAGGAGTCTCTCGGCACGCTGAGTGACCTGGTTCAGCAGGGGAAAATTCGCTATCTGGGATGCTCCAACTTCGCCGCATGGCAGTTGATGCGCGCATTGTGGGTCAGCGACAAGAATGGCTTTCAGAGATTCGAGTCGGTGCAGCCTGAATACAACTTCGGCAAGCGAGATATCGAGACGGAGTTGTTTCCGGCCTGCGACGACCAGAACGTAGGCATCATCCCCTTCCAGGTGTTCATGGGCGGACTGCTCACCGGCACTTACGATCCCAACGCCCAGCCGCCGGAAGACAGCCACATGGCGTCTCGTCACGCGGCGCGGGCCAAGAACACCTACTGGAACGAGCGCAACTTCGCCGTCGTCGAAAGCCTGAGATCAGAGGCGGCTGATTTGGATATCTCGGTCCCCCAGCTTGTGCTGGCATGGACACTGGCCAAGCCTCAGATAACCTCGGTTATCGTCGGCTCGTCGCGTCCTGAGCAGGTCGCCAGCAACGCGGCGGCGGTCGAGGTCAATCTGCCTGAGCAGGTCTTCGAGAGGCTGGACGCCCTGTAGTCATGGGAATCGGGAAAACCAGGCGCCAGGCGTCAGGCCCGAAGCTCGTCAACATCAATCTGGAAACTTCGACGTCCCAGCGATTGAAAATCAAAGGGCGGCTC
>JASLRP010000387.1 GCA_030743915.1 SAR202 cluster bacterium
ATGGTGCGACCGGCTGGCCTCGAACCAGCGACCCCCCGGGTAAGAGCCGGGCGCTCTGCCATCTGAGCTACGATCGCATTATTGATGTGCTGGTGGGTCGGGTTGGAGTCGAACCAACAGGCCCCGAAGGGCACGGGGTTACGGCCCGTTTGAGTCGCCATTCTCGGCCGACCCTTGGCGCGCCCGGCAGGATTTGAACCTGCGACCCTCTGGTTCGAAGCCAGATACTCTAATTCCGCTGAGCTACGGGCGCGTGGGGCATCCGGAAGGACTTGAACCTTCGACCTGCAGTTTCGCAAACTGCCGCTCTGATCCGCTGAGCTACGGATGCATGGAACTCCCGGAGAGATTCGAACTCTCGCACATGGGGTAGAAACCCACTGCTCTAGATCCGCTGAGCTACGGGAGCCTGGCACGGGCGGAAGGGATCGAACCTCCGCATCAGGTTTTGGAGACCTGCGCTCTACCGATTGAGCTACGCCCATGTATGACTGATGAGTGGCTGAGGTATGGTCGGAGCGGAGAGTCTCGAACTCCCGGCCTCCGGGTCCCAGGCCCGGCGCTCTGCCAACTGAGCTACACTCCGAGTGTGTTACCGCGCGCCCCGGTGGTGGCTGGATCAGACCACCGCCGGGGGCACAGCCTTGTTGTTACGCCAGTTGGACCGCCTCGATCTCGTGAACCAGGGCCTCGCGGTCCTGCTCCAGCAGGGCCATCACATCGAAGACCTTCTCGCTGAAGCCAGACAGTCCATATACCTTTCGCTCCGGAAACATGAGCGTCCCGTACCCCTGCAAGTCGAAGGAGTAAACGTGCGGGTCGGCTCCGGTCCGGGTCCGGTACCTTGAGAACGCTGTGGTTGGCGCTCCGCCGGTCGCGTATCGGCCAGGCATCCAGCCCTGCATGTCGCTCAGGATGACGATGCGGTCGTAGCGCCTTTCCGCCCGATCGAAGATCGAATGGAAGTTGGTGCCGCCCGCCACCGCCTTGCTGGCGATCCGTCGCTGAATCTCCAGCAGCGAATCGTCGGCGTTGACCGCTACGAGCCGAGCATCGTTGGAGAACATCATCAGGTCCGCGTCCGGGTTTGCCTTGACGATCACCGCTCCAAACAGGGACGCGATGTCCATGACGTTGGCGCCCCAGGTCATCGAGCCGGAGTCGTCCACCGCCACCAGGGTACTGCCCTCCAGTCGAGGGACGTTTGACAGCGCAATCTCGGTGGCGCGGTCGAGAGCCTTCAGCACGTCATCAACAGGCTCTGTCTTCACCAGCGTGACCTGGGCTGGAGGGTCGAAGAAATCTCGAATCGACTCCCAGATGGACTTTGAGTTCTTCCGATTCCTCTGAGCCTTCTTCAGCTTGGCCAGTTCCTTCCGGGCAGTTACGAACCGGAAGGGGAGCATTCGAGACCTTCGCACCGCTTCAGGCTGGACCAGCATTTCGGCTGCTTCGCCGACAACCTCCGGCGCGTCCTGGATGATGTTGCGCAGGTTGCGCACCAGGGCCATGTAACCGATCCTTCGGGACAGCACCATCTCGGCCCATGCCTCGGCCTTCTTCTCGGCCCGATCCTGGTTGGACTCGGCCTTCTGGCCTGCCTGGGTCAGCCTGGTCTCCCAGGTGTCGGTGGACCGCAGGGCGTCGGCCACTAGCTGGCTCATTGCATCGCGATTCCGGTCGGTAGGCACAGGGTGGACCAGGTTAACCACGTCCACCAGGCTGATCTCTCGTCCCTCGCCCCGGTACTTGGCCAGTTGGTAGCCATCGAACTTGTCGAAGGCGTCCCGGATTCCGCGCTTCAGAGCGTTGGGCACCGGTCGGCGGCCGTACTTGCCCTCGTAGTAGGCCAGGATTTCCAGCATGTCGTCCACTCGGACGATCACGTTCTTGACGAAGGGACGCATCCACTCGGAGCCCTTGACCCGCTGGGCCAACTCCGCGCTCACGACGTGGGAGATGGAGCGCATGTTGAACTGGTCTCGGGCGTACACTGCGGCCTTGGCCGCGAACTCTGGAGCTACCTTCTCGTCCAGGAGCGCCGACACCCGATCGAGCGTGTCTGACTTGGACTCGTAGAACTTGTCCTCGACGAAGGAGGTCAGGAGCAAGCTGGCGAACTCTAGCTCCGGCGATTGGACATGTGCCTGTCCGCCTGCCAGGTTTATCACTTTTTCATCTACTGTTGACTTGACGTTGAACTTTGCCATTGGTGGGCCTCCTTTCGTTGATTTGTGTGTTTGTTTGTTGGGGACTGTGGAGAAAACCTGCTGAGGCGGCTTGCGGGTTGCAAGGTTTATTCGACCTTAACGAAGTAAGCCTCTGCATTACTGCCACAGCCCCCGTTTGGCTGTCAGCAATCAGCTTTCAGCCGTCAGTTGTGGGATTATGTTTGACGTTCCGTGTTCCCGACCGTGAGGATGCTGCCGCGAGTTTCTGTTTTCTCCGCTTTGCGGAGTTGGTGACGGAGTCGAACCGCCTGATACCGAAGTAGCTCTCGACTTACTGCACGGTCGGGCTGCGAGTGTTGATATTGATTGTCGTGGCAAGACAGAGAAAATCGGAGAGACTGTGTAGCGCTCTACCCACTGAGCTATGCAGTGTATGCAGCCGGATTCGAACCGGCGACCTCTCGCTTGACAGGCGAAGTAAGCCTCTTCCTCACTGCTGCCTTGCTGTTTGTTCTGACAGCATCGGTGGTTCGATGCTGCCTATTCGATTGTTAAAGTTCGATCTGTTCAGTCGCTGTGTCGGCGCTGCCGCGTCCGGCATGCGCCGTGTAAACAAAAGAGCCCTGGGCTTGCTCAGCTCCAGGGCTCTTGAAATCGGCTATATTTCGCCTGATCCCTAATCGCTGGCATACTCCTCAAACGTGTCTGCGTCTCTACGCTGATGCATGGATATTGAGGGCAACGTCCATCCGCAGACACTTGAGTTTTCTTGTGTCGATGGGAGTCTTTTTGTTATGCTCAGGTTATATGGAGTCATCATGCTCACAAACGATTTCGGTGTCTTCGGCCTTTTCGGACTTTTCTTAAACGCCATCGCGTTTTTCATTTGAGGGAGTCTACACAATCGGAAACACACATGTCAAATCGCGATTTTGTTACGTCGACATAAAACGAGGGTGTTTCAGGCGTAAAACCATCAAAGTGAAATATCGTCTATTCCGTAATTTTCGCGAGTTTCTCAGCATCTCGAATGGCAAGGGAAATCCACACCCTCGAAACACCACGCCAAGGGCGGAGAGTGACGCGATTTCACTCACGGCGAATTATCGTCCACATTTTCGTGCCTGACGCAAGCGCCGAAAGACATGTTATTGGATAGAAGAAAATGGCCCCCGATTTGAGTCGGAGGCCATTTTCAATCCACCCAAAAAGACTTTTCGCCTGCCACTCTGAGATCGCAATCGAAGAGTCTGTTCGCTGTAACGAGACCTCTAGATACCAACAACCAGATACTTCGCTCCACTCAGTATGGCGAGGAGAGGCTCAGTGTGGCGAATGAAAGATATTACGCCATGTACTGGTCGATCCCCACGGTCGCCGGACTGGGGCCAGATGGCATTACCAGGGTTTTGGCCCTGTCGGCGCCGATGACCAGAACGTAGAATCTGTCCGCGCTCTCAAGAAGGGGCACGGTCATGTCCAGGCGTTCCTGCTCGGTGTGACTCTCCAGCCACTTCCAGTTTGCGGCGACGCGAGCCTCGCCCTCCAGAGGCATGTACTGAATCATCTTGCCCAGGCTGGCGTTGGCATTAAGGTGCAGGAATTCCTGTGTTCCGCGCTTGGTGAAACCCTGCGCTCCCACGGGCCGGGCCACGTCGGGAGGCATGAAGATCAGACGCTCAGCCCCGTGACGCTCGCCCAGGCTCCGAGTGCCGAAGGTCGAGCCGTATGCGATGGTCTTCAGCAGTCCTTCAGCCGTGACGTTGCCCTGGTCCTGAACATCGAGTTCGCCGTCGGTGATGAACACGCTGATGGCGCTCTCGTCGGCGCTGAATCCCTGATTCACGTGGAACGGTTCCCAGGGACTCATGTCCTCGTTCTCGGCCACGCAGTGGACGAACTTTCGGGTCGTGCCGATGGTGTCCATGTCCATGTGGCCCGGATACCAGTAACCGAGATTCCGCAGGCACAGCGAGAAGGCGCGGCCTATGGTGATATTCACCAGATTGTCCCTGCCCGGCCCAAGAGCAGACCTGGGGTTGATGCCGATCTCCTTGGCGATGGGGCCGTTGACCACCAGCATGGGCGCGTGAGGACTGGTGGACATCAGCAGAGATTTTCCGCCCTGATCTCCGATTTCGGATAGCGCCTTGACGCCGGCTATGATCACCGGCATCTGCTCGGGCTTGGCTCCGGCCATTGCCGCATTGATGGCGATCTTTTCCACCGTCGCGAGACCGAATCCCGGAGGCATGTCGCAGACAAGATGATCTGCCGGCAACTTGGTTCCGGCGATCAGAGCGTCAACGGCCTCCTGCGTGGGAGGATACAGAGGCATCGCGTCGCCCCAGTCGCGCAGAATGAAATCCTCATTCATGCGCTGGACTGCATCATAACGGTCATCGCCTTCGAACCGCTCCGTTGTCGTGATCTGCGGGGCCTCGCGAGCCTCGTCGATGTCGGCGGTCAGGATGCCTACAAGGTCGTCGATGGCGGCCTCGGTCTGGCTGATGCACTCGTCGATAGCCAGGTTGCGATAGATTCGCGGGACGAGGACGAATTGCAGGTCTGGCATAGCGAAAGCGCGAGCGCTGGCTATGGCGTCCAGTTCAAAACGCCCGGATACGATCGGGACAGCGGGCTTGCCCATCTTCTCGATCTCGATCATGTCGTGGACCATCCACGACGCACACGTCCCTCAATCGGCGGTGGCGCCGATTACGACGTCACACTCCTCTCCTGCCTGCTTGACGATGGGAGGCGGCGCGGGATAGTTGCCGCCAGTGTAAAAGTTAACGGCAACGTTCTGGAATCGCTCCTGAATCATCTCTCCGGCCCGCTTCAGGGCAACGTCACCGCCGTGGGTGCCGCTCCACAGAAGCCCGACCGTCTTGTTGTCCAGGGTCGTGGGCCTGGGAGTCGTCGTCATGGCGGTCAGCACGCCTCTCTGCGTGCCAATCGGATTCAGAACCTCTAACAAATGCATTTGGATGACCTCCTTGGGGTCGTAGTGGATCGTCCCAATCCTACCATAGCCGTCAGCAATCAGCTTTCAGCCGTCAAATCAGACAGCAGTATTGGTTTGTCACGACTCATATGACCCTCATCTCGCTAGTGGGATTCTCTCTAGTTTCCCAGCGTATGAATACTTTTCGCCCTGGTTAGTATTATTTTCAAGAGCGCTCGGTTACGCCATCTGGTATTCGCGGGTGGATACGATCATCTGGAGCATGGCCCGGATGCGCTCCTTAACAGACTGACCGTCGTGTTCGCTCGACGCCTGCTGGACAAGCTCATCTCTGGACTTTTCGGAGACTGTAATCGGCCCCAGAATGTCCAGGCAGGCGTCCACCAGATCATCGGGGGACAGTTTGTCGTTGCCGGACGCGATCCTTTCGATCATGGAGTTCACGCCCGGTTTGGCTGTGTCTGAGAATTGGTCGACGGCGAAGTTAACCCGCTTCACCAGGCTGGCGGTGTTGACCCACTCCAGGCCTGTGTGCCAACCCTCGACGCTGGGAGGGTCCAATACCTGCTGACCCATGACCGCGGGCTGTAATGCCAACTGGATGTCCACGACGTCGGGGAACTCGAACCCGCCAGCCGCCCGCGCCGTTCCCACCACCATCTCGACAGGACTCTTTACTCTGGCGAAGGTTGCTTCCTTAAAGAAGTCTGAGTTGAACAGCGTTCTCAATGTCGAGCGGATGTCGTAACCGGACTCAACGAACGCCCGTGCCAGCGTTTCGATAGCCTGGGGGTCGCGGGGAGGAACCGTCTCCCAAGCTGGGACCTGAGGCTCGTCGGCGACGAAAAAGTTGTACAGGTGTCGGGCGATGAAGCGGGCGGTGGCCGGATGTTGGCATATGATGTCGATAACGTCCTCGCCGTTGTGGTCGCCGACATTGCCCAGGAATTTTTTCTCGCCGTCGTCATGGTCGTCGGAATGATACTCGTATTGCCAGTCCAACCTGCCGTAGGGCCACACAGAGTCATTGTTGGTGCGCACGGCGTGGAAATCGGAATTTTGGATAGTCCAGCCGGTGAAGGCTCTCGATGATTGCCGAACATCATCCTCGGTGTAGTTGCCAACGCCCATGGTGAACAGTTCCAGGATTTCGCGACCGTAGTTCTCGTTCATGGCGTCTTTGTGGTTGTCCTTGTTATCCAGCCAGAAGATCATTGCCGGGTCTTTAGATATCTCCACCAGCAGGTCTCGGAAGCTTTCCAGCCCCTGACGTCGGAACATATCGATCTGGCTCAGAATGACCCTGGGCTGGTTGAGCTTGGTGTACCCGGTGGCAAACAGCCCGTGCCAGAACAGGGCGATCTTCTCCTCCAGCGGACGCGCAGTGTTGACCATGCGATATATCCAGTACGCCTGCGCGCTGTCGAGAATCAGCAGGCT
>JASLRP010000388.1 GCA_030743915.1 SAR202 cluster bacterium
CCCCCTCGAAAGCGGATGAATATCGGCCAGTTATGCCCGAACACCACCGCGAGGGCCGCAGCAGCCTCTACGCCCGTTGAATCGAAGAAGATTCGGGCCACCACCACCGCAAGCGCTGCCTTGCCCATGTCCAGAAGCAGCACCAGCGCCGCCGCCGGAGTGCCCACCGTTCGCTGAACGTTGGTCATGCCGATGTTGCCGCTTCCATGCTCTCGGATGTCCATGTTGCCTGCAATTTTGCCGGCGATCAGTCCAAAGGGGACCGAACCCAACAGATACGCAATTGGAACAAGAATCAGATAGTCAATCATCACTCACGCCTGCTTTTGAACCGCATTTTCAGGGGACTGCCGCGAAAATCGTACACTTCCCGCAACCGGTTTTCCAGGTATCTCTGGTATGAAAAGTGCAGAGTATCAGAATGGTTGACGTAAAAAGTGAAGGTCGGCGGCCCGGCCTCGTCCTGGGAGACGTTGTAGATTCTCAGGGATCGGCCCTTCTGCGCCACAGGAGGATGTTCGGCAACGGCGTTCATTACCGTCCGACGCAGATCATATCGTGGCAGGCTCTTGGTCCACTGCCGATGGACCGAAAGAGCGGTGTCGAGAAGCTGGTTAACTCCCTGACCAGTCAGAGCGGATATGAAGCGAAGCGGCGCATAGGAGGCAAACCGAAATTTGTCCTCAACGATCGCCATGAGGTCCTCTCGATTGACGTTCAGGTCTTTTGCCAGGTCCCACTTGTTGATCGCCAGAACAACTCCCTTATAGGAGTCCAGAATGTAGCTGGCGATGTGAGAGTCCTGAGAGGTCGCAGGCTCGGAGGCATCCATCAAAAGTATCGCGATGTCAGCCCTGTCGATAGCCCTCACAGAGCGTATGACGCTGTATTTCTCCACTCCGGTGCCGATCTTGCCCCGCCGTCGAATTCCTGCGGTGTCGATGAGCAGAATAGAGGTGTCGTCCACCTCAATCAGGGTGTCTATTGTGTCCCGAGTCGTGCCCGGAACATCGCTGACTATCGAACGGTTCTCGCCAGTGATGATGTTGAGCAATTGGGACTTGCCGACGTTGGGCCTGCCCACGATCGCAACCCGGAGATCGGCCTCCGGTTCAGGAAATTCAGACCCGTCGGGAAAGTGCTTGATGACCTCGGCCATCATGTCATCCAGGCCGATGTTGTGGTACGCGCTGATGGGCAGCGGGTCTCCCAGGCCAAGCTCATAGAACTCTGAGACCGTCGTGCCGACGGTCTCGGTGTCGGCCTTGTTCGCCGCCAGAATAATGGGCTGATCGACAGGACGCAGAAGCTGGGCCACGTCGATATCGTCCGGCGTCACGCCGTCGCGGACATCCACCATCATGATGATTACGTCGGCGTCCTCAATGGCGGTCTCTATCTGCGCCCTGACCTGACGCCACATGTCGTCTTCGGGGAAGATTTCCAGCCCGCCGGTGTCAACGAGGATGAACAGGTGCTCACCCCACTCGGTCTCGCTGGTGTTGCGATCACGAGTCGTTCCGGCCATCCTGGAGACGATGGCCGCAGAGCGTCCCACCAGCCGATTGAACATGGTTGATTTGCCGACGTTGGGTCGGCCCACAATGGCGACGACGGGCTTTGCCACGGCGACTCCTTGTCATTCTTAGCAGTAGTCCATACGTTCGCGAAGCTGGTTTGAAACCCGCTCCCTGCCGATTCGCTTCTGCGATTATTTTATCAATTCACAAACAGTCATGGCGCGAATCGCGTCGCCTATCTGGAGAAAAGCTCAGCCATCACGGCCTTCTGAGCGTGGAGTCGGTTCTCTGCCTGATGGAATACCACTGAACCGGGATGGTCCAGCATATCGTCCGAGACCTCTTCGCCCCGATGGGCAGGCATGTCGTGCATGAACACGGCATCGGGCTTGGCATGGCCCATCAACTCACCGTTCACCTGATACTCGGCGAACACGCGGCGGCGTTCATCGGCCTCTGCCTCGTCGCCCATGCTGATCCAAACATCGGTATAAACCACGTCTGCGCCTTTGACAGCTTCCAACGGCTGCTCAACGAAGTCCAGCATGGACTCCTTCTCTTCAGCGCGACGGCGGGCCTCTTCCCATGCGATTGAAGGCACATGGTAATCACCTGGAGCGGAGATGGTGAAATTCGCTCCCACCGAGCTGCACGCCAGCGCCAGACTCGAAGCGATGTTATTTCCATCGCCCACATAGGTGACATTCAGACCTTGCAGATCGCCTTTGCTCTCGTTGATGGTCAGCAGATCGCCCAGCGCCTGACACGGGTGAGCCAGGTTAGACAGAGCGTTGATGACGGGAATCTCGGTGTTCTCGGCCAGGATTTCCAGGCTCCGATGAGAGAACACGCGCGCGACAATTCCGTCCACCAGTCGATCAAGAACTCGCGCCACATCAATCTCCGGCTCTCGGGTTCCGAGGCCGATGTCAGCATTGCTTAGATAGATGCACTCGCCACCCATCTGTCGAATGCCGACTTCGAAACTGACCCTGGTTCGTAGGGACGGTTTCTCGAACACCAAGGCGAGCACCTTGCCTTCCAGTGGTCGGGGCGTTTCAGTCTCTTTGATCTGCCTGGCGCGCCTGACCATGAGCGCAACCTCATCCGGCTCCAAGTCTGTGATGGATAGGAAATCCTTGCCTTTCATGGAAAAACCCCTCGCATAAACAATGTCGATAATATAGCAGATTCGTTCTGGCCGATGGAAACCAGGGGTCAGACGCCGTCCCAAGTGATGACTTCCCAAGCCTGAGAACCAGCATTCGATGGCCGTACCCTTCTACTTCTGATTGGCCCCGCTTATAATCAAATGGCAAGTCTCGCTCGCGTGTTCGAGTGGAATATTCCAATAATTCTGCTGAAGGTGGCCAATTGAAAATCGCCCTGGTCCAGATGACTTGCGAAAAAGGCGACATCACGCGCAACGTCCGACGCACAATTGAATTCTCCGCTCAGGCGGCAGATGCCGGGGCAGACATCGTGTGTTTTCCAGAGGCCAGCATGACAGGTTACATCGACCCGCCCGGTGGACATCCGGAAGCTGTGGTCTTCTGGGACGATGCCCGGCTTACTCCACTCTATCAGTGGTCCAGACCAAATCAGATCACGATTGTAGCTGGCATTGTCGAGCGCAATCCCGACGGTCTGCCATACCTCTCACAAGGCATCATCCGCCAGGGCAAGCTTGAAGGCGTGTACCACAAGTCCTACATAGCGCCCGATGAAGTGTCTCTCTTCTCTGCTGGAAATGAACTATGCTTGTTCAGCCATAGAGACGACAAGATCGGGCTGTCGGTTTGCGCGGATATCGAGAGCGAAGACCTGTTCCGCCGATACTCTGAGGCGGGAGCCCGGATCGTTCTGCACTCCTCAGCGCCCGGACTATACGGAGACCAGGCAACACGAAACTGGCAATCAGGCTACGACTGGTGGCGGGGCGATTGTCAGTCAAAGCTGGGAAAGTACGCCCATACATATGGCCTGACAATCGCGGCCGCGACCCAGTCAGGCCGCACCGTAGACGAGGACTTTCCAGGCGGGGGTTACCTCTTCGACCCGTCCGGCGCCCTGGTCGCCGAGACCGATGATTGGTCTGAAGGCATTCTTATCGCGGATATTACTTAGCGGGTCAGAACGCGCAACCGTCGGGCAACGACCCCAACGTCTCTACGCCATCTCCAATACCCGAGGGCATCTCCACGACACTAAACCCATCGGTTACGCTCCCTCGCATCGCCATCGCCCCGTACTCGCCCGTGTTCATGTGCGCCCGGACGAAGACCATGTCGTCCCGTTGAGCATCCACAGGGCCACCGGTGCGCGTAAATGGCTGCTCATTTACGTGCGAGTGGAGTAGGACTCGACGATAGATTAGCTCTCCGGACTCGGACAACACCTCCCACCAGTCGGCGTACTGGTCGCAGCCGGTGTCAGGACTGCTCACGGTGACGGAGTAGGTGTAAGAGCCAGGCGTTCCGCTCACGGACACGCTCACCACATCAGCAAGATCATCGATTGGAGACACGGTGGAGACAGCTTCGGTAGAAGCAACCGGCGCGGTTGGAATCGAATTTCCGGCCGTCGAGACATGCTGCTCGGCATCGGCGTTGCAGGCCGAAAAAGCCAACATGAACACCACATAGAATATTGAACGGGCCACGTCGACCATTTCAGATTACTCGGCCCTCAGTTCGTCGAGCATCCGGCGGTCCTCATTTGAGAGGTCCGCGGATTCCAGCAGATCGGGCCGACGCTCCAGCGTACGACGAAGAGTCTCGCGTCTGTGCCACTTGGCGATCTCAGCATGATGGCCAGACAGCAGGACGTCGGGAGCCTCCATGCCTCGATACTCCGAGGGTCGTGTGTAGAGTGGATGTTGCAGCAGGCCGGTTGTATAGGAGTCGTTAGCCGGCGATTCCGCAGAGCCAACCACGCCCGGAATCAGGCGGGCCACGGCGTCGATGACCACCATCGCTGCCAGCTCTCCCCCTCCCAGCACGTAGTCTCCGATACTGAGTTCGTCCGTCACCAGATTCTGGCGAACTCGCTCGTCGACACCCTCATACCTACCGCAGATTATGACGATGTCGGAAAGCTCAGAGTAATCTTCTGCGATGCGCTGGTCGAATCGACGACCCTGGGGTGTCATCAGGACGGTCGGAGCGCTTTCATCCAGTGACGCAGATCCCCTGACATGCTCAACGCTCTCGAATAAAGGTTCAGGCTTCATGACCATCCCCGGTCCGCCGCCAAAAGGGTAGTCATCCACCGTGTTGTGACGGTTGTGAGTGAAGTCTCGGATGTTGTGGAGGTTCACTTCGACCAGGCCCTGTTTCTGGGCGCGGGCGATGATGCTCACCGACAGGGGGCTGTCGAACATCTCAGGAAATAAAGTCAGAACGTGAAAGCGCATCATGGTCGCCGAACGAAAAGAGGGCGGGTTTGAAACCCGCCCCTGCCGAATATCCATATTCCTCGCCGAGTCTGGATCAATGGGTGCGCCAACCTTTGACCATTTCCAGCGCGTGGGGAATGCCTTTAAGGGCAACCTCCAGTGTTTCAGTGACACCCTTTGGGCTGCCGGGAAGATTGACGATCAGGCAGCCATTGCGGACTCCGACCACCGAACGACTGAGCATTGCAAACGGGGTAATCTTCAGCGTCTCCATGCGCATGGCTTC
>JASLRP010000389.1 GCA_030743915.1 SAR202 cluster bacterium
CGTGTTCACGAAGCTGGACGTGACCAGCGCCGACGACTGGCAGAGCGCCGTCGATCTGGCGGTAAGCCGGTTCGGCAAGCTGGATATTCTCGTGAACAATGCCGGCATTTATGACCGGGCGACCGTCGAGGAGACCACTGAAGAGGTGTGGGACCGCGTTCTGGACATCAACGCCAAGGGCGTGTTTCTGGGCAGCAAGTCGGCCATCGGGGCCATGAGAGACGCAGGCGGAGGCTCAATCGTCAACATATCGTCCACGGCGGGACTGATGGGCAGCACTGTATCTTCTGCATACAACGCCTCCAAGGGCGCGGTGCGGTTGCTGACCAAGGCCACAGCCGTCCAATACGGACCGGAGAAAATACGAGCCAACTCCGTCCATCCCGGCCCCATAGACACGGAAATGGTGAAGCAGGTGTTTCTCGATGAGTCGTTGAAGGAAGAACGTCTATCGGCCATACCGGCAGGGCGTTTCGGCAGGGCCGAGGAGGTTGCGAACTGCGTCCTGTTCCTCGCCTCGGATGAAGCATCGTATATGACGGGCAGTGAACTGGTGGTGGATGGAGGCTGGACCGCTCAGTAGGTATTTTGTATTTGCTTAAATGCAGGTCGAAGCCCATTACGCCATACCGAGCGGAACGAAGTATCTGGTCGTTGCAATCCAACGGTTGTTTTGCATCGCGAGATTCTTCGGCTGCGGCCTCAGATAGGCGATGGGGTGAGCGGCCCCAATATGACCCTCTTTAGTTAATCAGTCGTAAATCAGAGACTTGAAGGAGTCGCCCAAATGACCAACCAGGAAAATCTTCAGCGGGAAATCGACCAGTACGTATCCAGGACTCCCAGGTCTCGTGACCTTCAGGCCAACGCGGAACAATATCTGCCTGGCGGAAGCTCCCGCGGCACCGCCTACTTCGGGCCGTACCCTCACTTCATCGAGCGGGGCGAGGGTCATTATATGATTGACGCCGACGGCAACAAGATTCTGGATTTCATGATAAACGCCACCAGCCTGATTCTGGGGCACGCGCACCCGGACATTGTGGCCGCCCTCCAGGAGCAAGCCGCCAAGGGGACAGCATTCACCGGCCCCACCGAGGCCCAGGTCCGTTTGGCCAAGATTCTCACCGACCGCATCCCCTCGATGGACACCGTGCGGTTCACCAACTCCGGCACCGAGGGCACGCTGATGTCCATTCGCGCCGCCCGCGCCTTCACCGGCAAGCACAAGATCGCCAAGTTCGAGGGCGGATACCACGGCTCCCACGAGTACGTCGCCGTCAGTGTTCACCCTCCTCTGGAGAAGCTTGATCCAGCAGGCCCCACGCCCATACCTGAGCATCCCGGAATGCCTCCCAGCGTCCTGGAAGACGTCATCGTCCTGCCCTACAACGACCTGGAATGGTGTGAGCGCGTTCTGCGGGAGAACGCGAGCGATCTTGCATGCCTCATCATGGAGCCTGTGGTCTCGTCCTTCGGCTACCTCCCGGCGCAGAAGGAGTTCCTTCAGGGCCTGCGCGATCTGACAACCGAGCTTGGCATCATCCTCATCTTTGATGAGGTGCAGAGCCTCAGAATCGCCCCAGGCGGAGCGCAGGAGACGCTGGGAGTGGTCCCCGACATGACCTCGCTGGGCAAGATAATCGGCGGAGGCTTGGCAGTCGGGGCCTTCGGAGGACGTCAGGACCTTATGGACCAGTTGAACCCTACGTCCGGCGCGACCATCGCCCATGCCGGCACCTTCAACGCAAACCCCATGACAATGGTGGCCGGCGAAGTGGCGATGAACCACCTGACGCCAGAAGCGTACGACCGAATGAACTCTCTGGGCGAGGAGTTGAGGGCCAAGCTGAGGGCCGTGTTCGACGAGTTCGAGGTTGCGGCGCAGGTCACGGGCATCGGATCGCTGTTCGGCATCCACTTTACTGAAGAGGAGATTGTCGATTACCGCAACGTCATCCGAGGCGATGGCCAGATGCGCCGTGCGCTGTTTACCGGACTGCTGAACGAGGGCATCCTGCTCCAGACCGGAACCGCCGGAGCGCTAAACACCCTGACCACCGAGTCAGAAATCGACGCCCTGGTGGACACAACCCGCAAGGTTGTCCAGCGCGTGCGGTAGGTCAAGCCAAACGTTTTCAGGGTTCAGGCGTCAGGACACTCGCCACTCTGAGCCAAAGCGAAGTGTCTGGCCGCGCGTGGGACCATTGTGGACCCGCAAGCGACCAGATGCTTCACTCTGTTCAGCATGGCGATTGAAGGCCCTGTAACAAGCTTCAAATTGCAGAAACGGGAGCGGTTTAACCCCCGCAGCAGCGTTTGTACTTTTTCCCGCTGCCGCAGGGACAGGGCTGGTTGCGCCCGACCTTGGTAGCGCGCGCAGATTCCTGGCGTTCTGGCGCCCACGGGTTGCGATCCGATTCTGCGCGCTGCCTGGGTCTGTTGCGTGTGTCAGACATTTTTCCGTAGCGGAACAGTTGGAACATCTGGTCCAGGTCGCCTGGAGGCCCCTGCGGTGGCGCTGTGGCCTGTTGGCTCGATTGGTTGGGCGTCTTAAACAGCTCGATGCGATGTCCGATGGCATCTTCGATCCTTGATGACAGCATCACGAGGCTGTCAAAAACCTCTCGACTCTGGCGTTCGTCCGTGGCAGGGTCTCGGCACAGATTCACGAGATTTTCCAGATGAGGCAACGCCTCCCAGAAACGTCCCTCCTCGATGAGAATTCCTGCCAATACATGGATCGCGTCAATCTCTTTGGGATTGAGCCGCATGGCTTCCTTGAGGTACGGAACAGCCAGGTCAGGCCTCAGACCGTTGCGCAGCATGTTTCCCATACGCAGTTGGAGAGTCGGGTTTTCAGGGTTGCGCTCCAACTGCCCGATCAGGTAATGGTATGCCTCAGACAGATTGCGGAAGCTCCTGCCTCCGGTGAACGCAATGCGACCGGGAGGAGCAAGATAGCTGTCGACGGGGTTCTCCGTCTCTTCCATATCTCCCATCATCGCAGACTTCATGAGTTCCGCGGTCATGATAATGGAAGACTCAGAGGTGAACCGGTAGGTCTCCAGGCTTCCGCACCCTTTGCACTGAACGATCTGATTGGCGGCAAAATCCGCAATGCGCTGGGCCACTTGTACCTTGTCCAACTGGTAGTGATAGGTGCGGTTACAGTTTGTGCATTGCAATGGCACCGGCGGATGCAATCCTTCAATGCCGCTCAGTGGATCGTCAGACTCCTTCATGAGAGACTCCATCGTTTCTGGCGTCTCTCTATCTACAATCGGTATGCGTTTGACGGACTCGTCATCTTCAAGCCCGTGTAACTCCGCAAGGAGCCGTATGGCGCCGCCCAGTTGGTCCTCTCCTGCGCGCCATTCACGTAACAGCGGCTCTAAGAAACTCTGGGACCCGATCTCCTCCATTGTGTGGATGAGAAAACTGGAGAAAGGCTGGGACATGTAGCTCTCAAAATGTTTCAGCAAAAGCAGGGTTGCGTCTTCTGTGGGATGGAGTCTCAATAGAGCGAACTTTTGAGGTGTGGGTGGTTTTTCGCTCCACTCTTTCAGAATGGCCGCCGCCGATTCGGGGTCCGCGAACATCAATGATTCGAGACCGTCCAAATCGTCTGCAATGGGGTCGCCGAAATCGCCAGCCTGAGCGTCCTGAAAAAACAGGTGTCGGTCTGGAGTCCTCAATGCTTCCAGAACACGATATGCATAGGCGGCGTAGGTGGAATCTTCATCCAGAGCATTCCGAAACACTGAGAGCGTGTCCTTCGGTTCCTCTTCCTCAAGAGTCGCGATGACGTCAGCGTCTATGTCTTCGCGTTTCCATTTCCTCATGGTCAGGTATTTCCACAGCTTCGTGGCATCTGGTTTGTTCGCCAACCCTTTAAGACAGGCCGTGTCTCTGAACACACCGAGAGCGCACGCAATCAGCAGTTGGGCTTCGCTGTGTTGGCCCGTCTCTGTAATCTCCAACGCTGCCGAAATGCGTTCCCGTGCCTTTCGAAGTTCGGTGGTAAGTAGTGGAAACTGGGTGTCCTGGAGCGCGTATGATTCTGTGGTGGCAGTCAGGGCTTCCCGCAATAGCTGTTGAGCTTCCGCAAGGGAGCGCGCATTACTTATAGAGGGGATGTTAATTCCCCATGACTTCTCATAGTCCTGTGCTATCTGTTGCGCATAACTCTCGTCAGGGTCCTCTATCATGGCGTAGATATCATCGACGTTGCATACCTGTGCCAGAGCCTGAACGTCAAACTCTTCTTCGTCGGGCCGCTCGAGGTATCGTGAGAAGATGAATTCGGCGGCCGCGTCAGTGTCAGGCAGATCGCGGAGCAACCGTTCGACCGACAGGTCGCCCAGGAGTTCTTTGGCAGGAACTGTTCCATTGCGAAGCAGAATGTTAACGATGGACGCCTTTTGAGAATCCGCCGCTCCATTTGTAAGGAACTGATGAAGGACCTCTACTCCCTTATTTGACACCGCCACATCTACCAGACCATCGATAAGGACATCAGCAACAGTCTCGGATGCCTGGGGAAGAAACTCGATAGCCTGATGCGCGGCTTCAGGATAGAGTTTCAGGATATGGTCTGCGGCCCATTCCTGCACGCCCGTGGACTGATGATGCTCCATCAGGTCCCACAAAGTGGAGAGGTCCCAGATGTAAGTTGGCCTGCTGTGCGTTGAGGTCGCCATATGTCACCTTATGAATGTTCCGATGCTGCCTCGCTGGGAAGGACAGTAGCATCGTGTGTCAATTCAGTCAATCCTGACGATACGTTGCGGTGAACGCTGTTATCATCCTAGCGGCAAACGTTTCCAGAACCGAACTAAAGCATCCACGAATCTGTTCCAATACCAGGCAAGGAGCAAGCCCAATGCCGCACGCCGACAGCAACGGAGTCAAGATTCACTATCACGTTGAGGGCGACGGGCCTGCGATTATCCTCCAGCATGGATTCAGCGGGAACCTGCATGGCTGGGAGTCTGCTGGATACGTCGATGCGCTGAAGCAGGGCTACACCCTCATCCTGGCGGACACTCGCGGCCACGGTCAGAGCGACAAACCTCACGATGTCGAGTCCTACGACATGAAACTGAAGTCTGACGATGTGGTGGCGGCGCTGGACGATCTGGGCATCGACAAGGCCCACTACATAGGCTACTCGCTGGGAGGCAGAACGGGATACGGCGTGGCGAAATACGCGCCGGAACGCTTCCGATCCATCATCATCGGCGGGATGCACCCCTACGGCTCGTCAGGTGGCAACGCGGGAGTGGATGAGCGCATCGGGATTCTTGAGCAGGGGATCGAGGAGTACGTCGCCTACCTGGAGTCCGGCATGTGGGGACCGATGACTCCCGATGAGCGAGCACAGATGCTTCAGAACGATCCGCAGGCGCTGATCGCCTCGTCTATCGAACTTCGAGATTTCCAGGGCATTGAGGACGTTCTGCCATCCATGACCATGCCGTGTTTGCTGTTGGTAGGCGAGGAGGATTTTCTGTACGAGGGCGTCACCCGTTGCGTGAAGGACATGCCCAACGCCACGATGGTCTCATTCCCAGGTCAGGATCACGGACAGACCTTCCAGAGAAGTGATTTGACCTTGCCTCATATCACCGAGTTTCTTGAGAAATGCACAGGACGTTAGCTGAATCTCACCCTTGCGACCGCTGCCACGCCAGGGCGCTGATAGCCTCCAGGGCGATGCGGTGTCCGGCCTCGGCTGTTATGGCTCCGGGGCCATCGTAAGGGGGCGAGACTTCCACGACGTCCACAGCCACCAGTTTCACCGAGCTTGAGATGCGGCGCACCGCCCTCAACAGATCCGTTGACGACAGGCCGCCCGGCTCTGGAGTGCCGGTTCCGGGGGCGAAGGCCGGGTCGAGCACGTCAACATCCACCGACAGGTATATGTACTCCGGGCCATCCAGAGCTTCTGCGATGGCCTCGTCCACCACCTCATCGAAGTCGCGGGTCTCGATTTCGGACATGGGGTGCCAGCGCATGCCCTGATCTCGCATCCAGTCGAACAGAGTCGCCGGAGGCCAGTACCCCCGAAGTCCCATCTGGACGAAGTTCCGGCCCGGAATCGCGCCGCTCTCGATGAGCCTGCGCATGGGACTGCCGTGAGAGATCAGTGTTCCGCCGTAGCTGCTGTCGCCCGTGTCGGCGTGGGCGTCGAAATGCACCATCCCGACCTTTCCATAACCGTAATGCTGGGCCACAGCCGTCGCGGCAGGGAGCGTGATGGAATGGTCGCCTCCCAGAATTATAGGCACGGTCCCCGCCTGCACCGCGTGCAGTGTCTTCATCCGGACAGCATCGTGAGCCATATCCAGATTGCTGGGTGGGCAGTAGGCGTCCCCGAAGTCCACGATGTTCAACACCTGGGTCGGATAGACTCCCAAACCCTGGTGGTAAAGCTGATCGTTCGGGCTGCCGAAGTACCCCGCCTGACGTATGGCCCGAGGCCCGAACCTGGCTCCCGGTCGATTCACCACGCCCATATCAACAGGGGCGCCGAGAATGGCAACGTCGGCCCCGGACTCTCTTAGCTCTTCGGGCGTCTCGACATAGGGTGAGAACAGATACGTCGGGATGCCCATAAAGGCGGGATGGGCGCCGGATCGTTGTCGGTTGGTCATAGTTCACGTCTCAGTTTTGGATCGGGAGTCGGCGGGGCACATGATACCACAGACGTTCATTCTGCCATGCAATGCGAGGCAAAAAGTCGTCGCCATGCTGAGCGAGAGCGAAGCATCTGGTCGCGCGCAAAACAGGCGTCGCAGTTCTTCGGCCAGATTCTTCGCGGCGGCTCAGAATGGACAGTTCTGAAGGCTGAACATCCGAATGCTGACAGCTAACCGCTATCCCGAGAGACGATACCCCAGGCCCGGCGCTGTGAGCACGATAGTCGGCCTGCTGGGGTCAGGCTCCACCTTCTCTCTCAGGCGTCGGATGTGGACGTTGACGGCGCGTTCGCTCTGAGTGTCGGCGTCGTAACCCCACACAGCGTCCAGAATCTGCCCTCGGCTGACCACCTGCCCCGCGTTCTGGGCCAGATAAACCAGCATTCGGAACTCGGTCGGAGTGACGTTCAGAATCCGGATGCCTCGACTGACCTGCCCCCTGCCCCGGTCGATAACGAGATCGCCGGCGTACAGAATATTGTCGTCCTCTGAGGCCAACTCGCCATACGCCCGGCGCAACAGAGCGCGGACGCGGGCAAGAAGCTCGCTGGCGCTATACGGCTTGGTCAGGTAGTCGTCGGCTCCCATCTCCAGGCCCAGAATCTTGTCGGCCTCTTCGCGGCGAGCCGTTAGCATCAGGATGGGCTGACGCAGGCGCATCTGTCGCATCTGACGACAGAAGTCGAACCCCGAGCCGTCGGGCAATCGCACGTCCAGAATAACCAGGTCCGGCGATTCGCTTTGAGCGTGACGAATGCCCTCGCCGCCCGATGATTTCCACTCGGCCTGAAAACCGTTGCTGGTCAGGCTGTCCCTCAGACTCTCACCCACGGCTGGGTCATCCTCGATAATCAGGATGTGGTCTCGGCCCTGCATTGCAATCACCCCTCTATCCAACTTATACTTTGTCAGACGCTAACAAGCAACCTTGGTTAGGAGCGACCGTTGAGGATCTAGGACTTCGGAATTTCGAGACCTTACCCATTACAGGTCTGAGCGCGACGCCGGCAAACAAGCTCGCGTCGCAAGATTCTGATTTCCTGACTCAATCGGTGGCCCGCCTACTATGAGCGCAAGCCACGATCCGCCGTGGCTTTTTCTTTTTGACTGACAATCGACACCGGCGACCCCTTCAGGAAATCATGAAAACCCTGAGCAGGAGCATTGGAGATGCAGGTCGCAAGCTTTCAAAACATAACCACCCACTATGGCGCGGACGAAGTGTTGGGCGGGGTCAGCTTCCAGATCAACTCCGGGGAAAAGCTGGGGCTGATCGGAGTCAACGGCTCCGGGAAGACCACCATCCTGCGGGTCCTGACGGGCCAGCAGGAAAAGACCTCCGGTGAAATCATTATTCCCAGCGACGTTCGGTTAGGCTACGTTCCTCAGTACGTCGAGCATAATGACGACGACACCACGATGGAGTTTCTGCTGTCCGATTATCGCGCCATCTCGGAGAATCTGCGCCGCCATGAAGAGAATCTGGAGCGTGTTTCCGAGAAGGACACCAACGCCGCCCTTCGAGCCTACCAGCGCGCCCGCGACGACTACGACCGCGTTGACGGAGACCTCTTTCCCCAGCGGGCCGAAGCCATGCTGGACACGATGGCCCTCAAAGGCAAGGAGGATCAGAAGGTCGGTTCCATGTCCGGCGGTGAGAAAAATGTCCTGTCGCTGGCCCGCGCTCTGCTCTCGGAGCCGGACCTGCTCCTGCTGGACGAGCCGGCCAACCACCTCGACTACCTGGGGGTCGCGTGGCTGGAGGACTTCCTGAACCGGTTCAAGGGCGCGGCGCTCATCGTTTCTCACAACCGCTATCTTCTGGATCGGGTTGTGGGAGGGATTCTGGATTTGGATGGCGGCAAGATCACCCGCTACGAGGGCAACTACTCTGCGTATCGGAGCGCTAAACTTCGGCGGCTCCTGGCCCAGCAGTCGGACTACATCGCCAACCAGAAGCGGCTGGCCCGGCTGGAGGAGCTTGTCCGCCGTTTTCAGGAAATCGCCAAAGTCTATGACAGCAAAGAATGGGGCCGCAGGCTCAGGGCCAGACGCACCCAGCTTGAGCGAGAAAAGAAGAACGCCGTCGAAAGGCCGGAGCTTAACCAGTCCGCTATGGCCGCCGAGTTCCTGTCCGAGGAGACACAGGCCGATATCGCTCTCCAGATGCGGGATTACACTCGCGGCTTCGACGACCTCACGCTGTTCGACAACGCCGATATGGACATCGCCGGAGGCGACGCCGTCGCGCTGGTCGGGGCCAACGGAAGCGGCAAGACCACTCTCCTGAAGGATGTCGTCGAGCGCGGAGATTGGACGAACCAGGACATCCGCATCGGCCCCAGCATGAACGTGGGATACTCGGCCCAACAGCAGGAAGTGTTGAACGACGACCGCACCATCGTCCAGGAAATCCGCGACGCCGCGCCCATGACCAGCCAGTCGGCCTTCGCCCTGCTGAATCGTTTCATGTTTCAGCCCGAGGACATGCAAAAGCGGGTGGGCGACCTGTCTGGCGGAGAGCGCAACCGGCTCCAACTGGCGAGGCTCATGGCCCTGAAACCCAACTTCATGATTCTGGACGAGCCGACAAATCACCTGGACATCCCCTCCCGCGAGGCCGTCGAGGAGGCGTTGGAGGAGTTTCAGGGAACGCTGCTAGTTGTGTCCCATGACCGCTATTTCCTGGATAAGATCGTCAACCGGGTTGTGGAGGTGCAGGACAAGAAGCTGGTGTCCTACCCCGGCAATTTTTCAGAGTTCTGGCGGGCCAGCGGACGCTCGACAATCAACGTGGTGGGTCGGGTTTCCCAGCGTCGCCAGCGTCGAGAGCCGGACAGGGTCCAACGCGCCCAGCAGCGTCAAGAGGTCTCAGA
>JASLRP010000390.1 GCA_030743915.1 SAR202 cluster bacterium
CGGCGTCGTCAAACAGCCTGGACCGCCGATGAGATTCGGAGAGACGCCCTGGGCATTGAGGAGTCCCGCTCCGACATTGGGTGAGCACAACAACCTGATGCTCAACGGAGCCAGGGCATCACAATCGCCGAGTAATGCGCCGCGTATTCCAATCGCGTCAGGAAAGAAGAACCGACCGCTTGACGGAATCCGAATCGTGGACTTTGGCTGGATTCTCTCAGTGCCACACTGCGGCGCCTGGCTGGGTAGCCTGGGCGCCCAGGTAATCCGAGTCGAGTCCAACGCTCGTCTGGAGATAAATCGAGGTGGCGCGTTCTCCTCAGGTAATGGTGGACCGAACACATCCGCCTCTTGGAATGGATTGAACTACAGTAAATTGGGGGCAACTCTCAACCTTCGAGACCCTGAAGCCGTTAAGCTCGTCGAAGAGTTGGTCGCCACATCTGATGTGGTAATGGAAAATTTCGCCACCGGAGTTCTTGAACGATTAGGTTTGGGATACAGTCATCTCCGCACAATCAAACCTGATCTGGTCATGATCTCGGGCTCGACCATGGGTGTCACGGGACCGGACCGCAACTCGATGGGCTTTGGGCCGAATGTCTGCTCCTACGCAGGTCAGCCTTTTATCACCGGTTACGAGGGCGGTCCTCCCCAGAACTTGGGGGGGAACTGGCCAGACTACCTGGTCGGCACGATCATGGCGTTCAGCATAATGAGCGCGTTATGGCACCGAAATAGGACCGGCCAGGGCCAGTACATAGAGGTCTCGATGGCCGAGACGATCACCAGCATGATGCCCGAAGCGTTTCTCGAATACACCATGACAGGCAACCCGGTGCAGCGCATCGGCAACCACGACCCCGACATGGTCCCGCACAACGTCTACGAATGCGAAGGGGATGACGCCTGGGTCGCCATCGCCGTCCGAAGCGATGAGGAATGGCGTTCTCTGTGCCAGATATTGGGACGCTCTGAACTGAGTGACGACCCGAAGTTCGCCACGCTCAAAGCCAGAAAATCCAACGAACCAGAATTGGACACTCTGATTGGCGAATGGTGCGCGTCCAGATCAAACTCAGAGATTACGAATCTTCTCCAGGCGCAGAAAATCCCGGCAGGGCCGATCATGAACGTCTTTGATCTCGTGACCGACCCGCACATGGTCTCGCGCGGCTACGCGGTTGAGATTGACCATCCAGCGGCCGGCGCAGGGGCTGTGGGTGGCCTGCCTGTGAAGTTCAGCGCCATGCCTAAGCTTCCCTATTTCCACGCTCCGCTTCTGGGCCAGCACAACGATTATGTGTTCGCTGACCTTTTGGGTCACCACCCCGAACAGGTCGAGGAACTCAAGAACTCAAAGGTGATCTACTAGACCCAGAGTTATCGACGCAACGACCGTCAGGCTGAATAAAGTCGAGAGGATTCCCCAACGGGCAGCGATAGTTGGCGCCACCTGGCTCGACTCATCGACGACAGCAGGTTGAACAAAAGAAAAGACGGGCCGATGTGCCCGCCTTTCCTGTATTACCTGTAACTTAGGGCCTTTACGCTTTTACGCTGGCCGTCCCCACGATGACCACGGTGCCGTCTTCCTTTTCTACCCAGACTGCGATATTGGATCGCTTCTCGCCGTCAACAACTGTTTCATCGGTTACGACAGCTTTGGGGATTACGGAATCGCCCGGCCATGTAATGTTGGTGAATTTGAGGTCCAGCTTGCCGCCTTCGTAGAAAGCTTTGCCGAAGTGCCTGTCCAACAGGTCACCTACGTAGGACATAGTCATGCGTCCACCCACAACCACTTCATCGAATCCCAGTTCGTTCGCTGCATCGATGTTGGTGTGGTAGTTGGCGTTGCCGTGGAAGAATGTGCCGCACATCTCAAGGGAGATAGCGTGAGGCGTGCCCTCGACAAACTCTCCGTCGGGAACGGCGAATTTTCTGATGCCGCCTTTGGCCTTGGGGTCGCGAAGCGCCACACGGCCAGATGTCTGGTCTTGCATATAGCTCTGATGATGATGGCCCTGAGCCATAAGCTCGCCATCAGGAGACCACAAAGACACCTGCTGAAGCACGATGTCGCGATTGCGATGATCGTAAATGTCCAACACCTTGGAGGTGACATTGTATTCCTGGCCGGGGATGATGGGGGCATTGATGTCCCACTGCTGGCGAATCCAGAGATTGCCGAAGTTGTTGGGCATGCTCGCGCCACGGAACCCGCCGTCTACCTCGGTCAGCGTCATGGAGGGCGCGACGGCTTGCTCGTATATTGAACCCGCGTTGTAAAAAGAATCTTCTACTTCCAGGCCGTCGTAGTAGTTCTCCAACATTTCATCTGTCGTTGCAAACGTCCGGGACCCCAGGTCCTTTCCTGCATATGCGAAATTTTCGTCGTGTTGTTGGTCAGCCATCTAACCCTCCATGCTGATTATTTGCCCATTAGCCGCTTTCAGTAAGATTACGACAAGCCAATGAGGATAGCAATATGCGCTTTTATGGCGCGCCGCAATTCAATGCTAATAACTGATACAGCAATGCCGCAGAATGCGGAAACTGCTGCTCGCGTTCGATTGGGCCCGAATTGTTAGGGCTTTACACGCCCACGCTGGCAGTGCCGACGATGACGACGGTGCCGTCCTCTTTTTCCATCCAGGTGGCTACGTTTGCGCGCTTCTCACCATCTTCTGTGGTCTCGCCTGTGACCACAGCTTTAGGGATCACGGTATCGCCGGGCCAAACGATGTTTGTGAATTTGAGATCCAGGTTGCCGCCTTTGAACCACGCTCTGCCAAACCGACGGTCCATCAAATCCCCGATGTAGGACATCGTCATGCGTCCACCCACCACCACATCGTTAAACCCCAACTCTTCAGCGGCTTTTTTGTTGGTATGGTAATTGGCATTCCCGTGGAAGAATGTGCCGCACATCTCCAGCGAGATAGTGTGAGGATCGCCCTCGACAAGCTCGCCTTCCGGGATGTTGAATCTTCGGATTCCGGCTTTAGCGTTTGGGTCGCGAAGCGCAACCTTGCCCGAGGACTGGTTTATCATGAAGCTCTGATGATGGTTGCCCAGGGCCATGATCTCGCCATCGTGCGACCACAGGGTTGACTCCTGATTGACGACCTTGCGGTTGCGATGCTCATACACATCGACTACCCGGGCGGTGGCTTTGTATTCTTCACCCGGCGTGATGGGCATCTTGACATCCCACTGTTGGCGAATCCAAAGGGTGCCGAAGTTGTTTTTGAATCCGGCGCCTGGAAAGCCCACCTCAACTTCAGTCAAGGCCATTGATGGGGCCACACCCTTTCCGTATAGTTCGTCACTCGAGTACCAGGATGTGTCTATTTCCAGTCCGTTGAAGTAGTTGCCCAGAATCTCATCCGAGGCCAGGTACTGCCTGGAGCCAAGGTCTTTTCCGACATACGCTTCTTCCGAAGATTGCTGTTGGCTAGTCATCCAATTTCCTTCCTGAGTATTGGGTTGGTTTCAGTTACAGAATAACGCCCTGTCCCTGCAATTCAGCGATGTCTTCCCAGGAGTAATCCAAAAGCTCAATCAGCAGCTCCTCAGTATTCTCACCCTGGGCCGGGGCCATCTTTCTGGTAGACACCGGTGTTTTGCTGTAGGTGACTGGAGTCTGAAGCCACTTGGATTGACCGAGCGCGGCGTGATCAAAGTCAACGACATATTCGTTTTCGACAACCTGTGGGTCGTTCGCCAGGTCCAATGTGCGCTGGACGCGCTCGACTACCAGATCTCCTGCCTTGTTCATCCGCTTCTCCCACTCGTCGCGGGTGTGGGTCTTGAACGCTTCGTCGAGCAGCGCGATCAACTCGACACGGTTTTCATATCGGGCATCCATCGAGTTGTATCGTTCATCTTCCAGAAGATCAAGCCTGCCCAGACCTTTGCAGAATGCAGGCCAGTAACGATCTGACTGACCCATCGAGAAGGATATCCACTCACCGTCTGCGCATTCGTAGTAGTTCCACAGAACATTGCCAGATTCCTGGCGACTCTGACGCTGGAACTCCTGGCCTTGCAGCATGCTGATGCCGTTCTGCATCCCGCGAGTCCACATCATGCTGCCCAGGTGAGAGACATCGACCTTCTGCCCGTAGCCATATCGTTCTCTGGCGATTATCGCGCCCAACACGCCATAGGAGAGCATCATTCCAGCCGCCTGATCGGCAATGCCAAGCTGGAAAGGAACGTTATTATCGGGTCCGGCCCACCAGAGAGCGCCGGACCGCGCTTCGCCCGTGAGCGCAAATGCGGGTTTATGGGAGTCGGGGCCTTCGGGGCCGTAGCCAGAGGCCGAGCCGTATACGATTTCCGGCTTGTGTTTTTTCAGATCGTCGTACCCGACGCCCAGACGCTCGGCGACGCCCTTACGGAAATTCTCGACAAACACGTCTGATTTCGCAGCCAGTTTGTGCACGATTTCGACGCCTTTAGGATTCTTGAGATCGAGGGCAATTCCTTTTTTGTTGCGGTTCATGCCTTCAAAATAGGCGTTGACGCCCTCAGGCATGTCGGACAGGACGCCACCGACCCGGCCAAACTGACGTCCGTGATCTCCGTCGAGGGATTCCAGCTTTATCACCTCGGCTCCCAGGTCTGCGAGCATCATCGTGGACACCGGCCCAAACTGCCACATCGTCCAGTCTATGACCCTCATTCCTGTCAAGGGGCCGACCGGCTGGCCGTTGCTGCCGTTCACCATTGATGCCTCCTACACAGATTTTCCGGCCACCGACAGCACAGGGGGCGGCCCTAAAGCCGCCCCCAATGCATATGACCGGTTTAACCTTTGACTAGTACTGGCGGTTCTGCCGCGAACGGCCGCCCATCATGCCATAGCCGATGTCGGGGTCGATCACGACGTCCAACACCGCAGGTTTGCCAGAGGAGAATGCACGGTCCAGCGCTGGCTTGATCTCAGCGGGATCGGTGACTCTCTCCGAGTAGCCGCCCATGCCTTCCATGATCTTGGCATAGTCGGTGTCCTGCGACAGGAAGGTCGCGATGGCCCTGCCAGTGCGCTGCAAAACACCCTGGGTCGT
>JASLRP010000391.1 GCA_030743915.1 SAR202 cluster bacterium
AGGCCGTCAAAGGCGCCGACGTCATCATTGACCAGGGCGTCCAGTTGACCCGTGAGATAATTGAGGAGATAGACGAAGGCCAGGCCATCGTCAGCTTCGGCCACGGCTTCAACCATATCGACCACGATGCCGCCACAGACCAGGGCGTGATGGTAGTCAACAGCGCCGGTTTCTGCACTGAGGAGGTATCCAACCACGCAATCACAATGCTGCTGGCCTGCGCCAAAAAGCTGACCATCCTCAATGACCTGGTCAAGGCGGGCAAGTGGGGCGCAGAGACCAGGGACGCCATCGTCCCGATGGTGCCCATCGACGGCAATGTGCTGGGGCTGGTGGCCTTTGGCAACATCGCCCGCGCCGCATCCCGCAAGGCCAAGGCCTTCGGAATCGAGGTCATAGCCTACGACCCATACGTGGCCCCGTGGATCGCCAAAGAGTACGGCGTTCGACTGGTCGGGAGCCTGGAGGAGCTTGCCGCTTCTTCGGACTTCATCTCAGTCCATACTCCATTGAACAACCAGACCCGTGGACTCATCGGCGCGGACTTCTTCAAGGCGATGAAATCCACCGCGTACTTCATAAACACCTGCCGTGGCCCTGTCGTCGATGAGGCGGCCCTGATCGAGGCTCTCAAAAACAAGGAGTTCGCAGGAGCCGGACTGGACGTATTCGAGGAAGAGCCGACCGCGCCCGATAACCCATTGTTCGGTTTCGACAACGTCATCGTGACGCCCCACTCCGCGGGAACCTCAACCCGGTCCAGGGTCGCAGCCCTGGTGCAGGTGGGCCAGGAGACTGCCCGAGTCCTGCGCGGAACCCTGCCCATGTCTCTGGTGAACCCAGAGGTGCGGCACAAGATCGAAGAGCGCCCTTTGGGCCTGAACCCGTCAACCCAATAGCAGTTCTGGTGAAGGCAAACTGATCAACGCATGGGCGGCTCGCAAGAGTCGCCCATCTTGTTTATCAGGCGATGGGTCACGCAGGAGAAAGCATTTCTCGCTGCGACAGACCGTCTCGTTCCGGTTTTGGTCTGCTTAAGGATTATAGTATTAGGAGACATATTTTAGGAGCGACATAGTTGGACGAAGCGTGGGTCATAAGCCAGGTCCGCACGGGCAAGACAGATCTCTTCGGCGAGGTCGTCGAGGAGTACCAGGCGCCGATTTTCCGGCATCTGCTGCGGATGACCGGAAATCATGAAGTCGCCCGCGACCTGACCCAGGACACATTTCTCAAAGCGTACCAGAGCATCCTCAAGACCGACTCCGAGCTTTCTCTCAAGGCGTGGCTCTATCGCATCGCCACCAACAATGCCCTGAAATACCATCGCCGCAGGCGTCTGCTGACTTTCGTTCCGTTTCGGGGCACAGAAAAGCTGCCTGCCACCGACGCCACGCCAAACACGGATGAGAAGATCGCCATCGAAGAGGCGTTGCTTCAGGTGCCGCCAGAGCGCAGGGTGTGCCTGGCGCTTCACTTCGTGGAGGGTCTCCGATATCGGGAGATCGCTGAGATCATCGGCATCAAAGAGGACACTGTCCGCAAGCGTGTGGCGAAAGGCCGCGTGGAGTTCCGTAGGGCGTACGAGTCCAAGACGGGAGGTGACATCAAATGAAGCATTCAGACTTGCAAGACCTGCTCTCAGCTTATGCCGATGGCGAGTTAGCCCGCACCCAGCGCGAGTTCGTAGAAGGACACGTCACCGACTGCTCCACGTGTCAAGCAACGCTTGCCAATTATGATCAAGACCGGTATCAACTCACCGCCCTGAGATCGACTCCAGCGCCATCGGACCTCAAAGAGACCACCATGACGAAAATCGAAGCGGCTGAGGGGTTGAACGGGCTGATGCCACGATTCGCGTCTGCGGGCGTGTTCCGACCGGCGCTCCTCATAGTCACTGTGTTGGTCGTAGCGCTCACGATTGGAATCTTGCAGACATCTGGCGCAGGTCCCATTGAGAAGGCCGAGGCGGCAACCGCTGCGCTTCAATCTTATCGCGCCGTCGAATTAGTGACAGTCACAAAGTATGGGGAGACTTCCAAATCTGAAATGGAGATCCGAGTCTCGGACCAAGACCGATTCCAAGTCACAGTGAAAAAATCCGAAGGCGCATTCGATGTTGTCGGAATAGGTGACAGTCGATACATTCGCGGAAGTGACAGGAAATCCGATCACTTCCATGTCTCAACAGGAGTCGGCAGCTTCCTGGACAAGGTGACCAGTCAAGCCAAGTCCGACGATACCACCGGCCTGGCCATGAGCACGCGAAGCGCCCTCGAAATCTTGGACTCGCTGCTTGATCTTGAGCAACTTCCGGACGAAATGTTCGATGGGTATGAAACCTTACGCTACCAGGGAAAGATTGACTGGGGCAAGGTCGGCCGGGAATCGATAGCGACCAAGAGATCTATCGTCGATTTGTGGATTGATAAAGCAGACTACACCATTCGACAGGCAAAAGTGGAACTGGCCGTGTTGGAGGATACTCGGAACTTCCCAACAAAAGAGTGGTTGTCTATCACCAGTTTGGTGAAATACTTCGACTTCAATGAACCAATCAAGATTGAGCCACCCCTGACGTCTTCCGGAGAAATCCAACAAGGTTGGAGGCTGGTGGATATCGAGAATCAGGAAATCGACAAGCGCAAACCTGACGACGACCGCAAACGGAAACAGTGATCGCATTGGCAGCAGAACGTAGGTTCCTTCATCGAGTCCGATGGCGTGATAGACGGACGACCATGATATCCGTTAGATTGCAAGGGTAGGCTCAAATTTACCCGAGACACTGTTAACCTCATCGGAGGAAATATGCGATACGGCAACTGGCTGATTCTTCCACTCGCGCTTCTTGGTATGGCGCTGATTGTGTCTGCGTGTTCCGGTTCTGATGAGTCCAATTCCGGCGTTGCTCGAATAGAGGACACTCAACCGGCAGAACCGGAGATAAAGTCGGCGGGACCATCTAATCCGCCGGCTGACACGCCCACGCCGCTGGCTTCGGAAGCGGACACTATTGAGGAAACCGACGAGGAGATTCTCACCAACTTTGCGGCGTGCATGAGAGATCAAGGACTCGATGTTCCCGACCCTGAAGTGAACGCAGACGGATCGCTTGACCTGTTGGGCTTCAGGCAGAGTGTCGGGCAGAATAACCCGGACATTTTGAACTCGCCTGCGCTTTTGCAATGCCTGCCATTGCTCGCAGAGGCCACCTTCGCCCAACCCCCTTCGCCAGAGGACGAGGTGGAACTCCAGGACAACATCTTGGAATTTGCCCAGTGCCTGAGAGACGATGGGATAGATGTGCCCGACCCTGAATTTTCAGGTGGCATACGACAAGCTATGGGCGCGATGTTGCAACAAGCCGGCGGGGCTGAATCCAGGGTGCAACAGAGTTTCGAAAAGTGCGCCAATCAGATCTTCAATGCTGGGAATTCTAGAAGGTGATCAGGCTATCTAACAACAGGGAACGGCTCGATTTTGTTCAAATGACCCCAACATTCTCGATGGAGACAGTATGAGACACGGTATGCGACTGACTCTTGGTCTCACGCTTTTGATGGCGGCTCTGGTTCTCTCCGCGTGTTCCGGTTCTGGACAGTCCAGTTCTGGAGTTGCCCGGATCGATGAAACGCCGGCAGCCCAACCTGCTATCAAATCAGCAGGGCCATCCAATCCGAAATCTGACACCACCGCGCAACTGGCTGTTAGCAATGCCGCTGAACCGACCGATGAAGAGATCACTACAAACTTCACGGTGTGTCTCAGAGATCATGGATTGGATGTCCCTGACCCAGCGCTGAATGCCGACGGGTCAGTCGATCTCGAGGCGCTCAAAGGTAGCATCGACCTGGGCCCGAAGGGCAGCAAATCCACCAAAGCCCTGGATGAATGCCTGCCACTGCTTGCAGGAGCCACATTCTCTCAAGGGGGAAAAGAAGAGGACGACATACAGCTTCAGGACGACCTCCTGGCCTTCAGCCAATGCCTGCGAGATGAAGGCATTAACGTCCCAGACCCCGACTTCTCAGGCGACCCCCGGGCCGGCATGGGCGCGGTAAAGGAATCTCTGAAAGGGGCAAGCGCCAGGGTGGAGCGAGGCATGAACCTCTGCAATGAGAAGGTCTTCGGCGCGGGGAAATCTACAAAGTGAATTATTCATCCCATCGTAATCGTTGCATGTTCAAAAACAATCACCTGACTTTACATGAATCGGCAGAACGTCATGACTAAACCTCGGATTGCTGCTTTCGGAATCGTCGTGTTGGCTGGTCTGGCGGTGGTGGTTCTGGTCCTGTTCGCTCAGGGCACGCTCGATTTTCCGAATAGCGACGAAGACGAGACTGCCGCTGAGTTCGCCACCGCCGTCCTTGCCCGCAAGGACCTTCGGACGTTCAAGGACCTTGACGGTGTCCTCGAATATGGGGACAGTGTTCAGATATCTCCCAGTGGCAGTGGAGTGCTGACGCACATCGCTCCGGAAGGCTCCCAACTGGACAGGGGCGCTGTCATATTCCGACTGTACAAATCGATTGGCGACACTGACATCACAATCGCCGACCAGCAGATCGCATCTGCCAGCGCATCGGTCGCGTCGGCGCAACTTGCGCTTCAGAACCTCAACACCCCGGCGACCATTGCCCAGATTGCGTCGGCCAATGCATCGGTCGCGTCGGCGCAGCTTGCGCTGGATAATCTCAACGAGCCAGCAACCCCGGCTCAGATCGCCTCAGCCAATGCCTCCGTCGCATCGGCGCAACTTGCGCTGGACAATCTCAATGAGCCAGCAACGCCCGCTCAGATCGCGTCGGCCAATGCCTCTGTCGCCCAGGCGCAGTTTGCGCTGGACAATCTCAACGCGACGCCCACGCTGGCCCAGATTGCCTCAGCCGATGCTGCCATCATTCAGGCGCAACTCGCGTTGGACAATCTGAAGGACGGCCCCACGCCTGAACAGATCGCGTCGGCCAATCGCGCAATCGCCCAGGCAGAGGCCAACCTCGCGACGGCCCAGATAGGCGTGGACACAGCCTGGGCATCCCGCAGAATTGCGCATCAGGCATTTTGCGACGCGGAGGAGAATGCCGAACCGCCTGTGTTTCTGTATCTGCCCCCCATATGCCCTGTTGATGCCGTAGCTCTGGCGGACAGCGAAAAGAATACCCTGTTGAACATGATCGGCGGTGATTACCTGATCGCTCAGGCGAACAGTTTGCTGAACGCGTATCAGGGGCATCAGGCGGCATTGGGTTCCAGCGTGTCCGCCGAGAATAGTCTGGCCAATGCCCGCGACAACCTGGATGCGCTGAACGAGCCTCCCACCAACGCCGACCTCGCCCAGGCATCCGCGACGCTCATTCAGGCGCAAGAACAACGTGACACCCTCGATGACCCGCCGACCGCGACTCAGATCGCTCAGGCGTCCGAATCTCTGTTATCAGCGCTGGAAAATCGCGCCGCGTTGGATGAGCCTCCCACTATCGACGAGCTTGCCCAAGCTTCCGAATCTCTAAAGTCAGCCCAGGAACATCGCGCGGCGCTGGACGAGCCTCCAGGACCCGATGCCCTTGCCCAGGCTTCCGAATCTCTGAAGTCAGCGCAGGAACATCGCGCCGAGCTAGATGAGCTTCCAGAACCCGATGCCCTTGCTCAGGCTTCCGAATCTCTGAAGTCGGCGCAGGAACATCGCGCCGAGCTAGATGAACCTCCAGAACCTGACGCGTTCGCCCAGGCTGAAGCCTCACTGAAAAGCGCCCGGGCATCTCTGGATATTGCATTGGCGAATCGCGACGATCTCATCGAAGGTCCCTCAGCGGGAGTGTTGATGTTCGGAGACGTTCCTGCGTGGCGAGAATTTCAATTTGGGATGTCCCCAGGCGTGGACGTCAATCAGCTCGAACAGAACCTGTTGGCCCTCGGGTACGGCTCCACAGAGTCCCTCAATATTGACCAGATTTTCGACGCCGAAACCGCCGCCGCAATCACCAAAATGCAGGTTGATCTTGGAATTGTCGCGACAGGCCGAATCGCGTTTGGTGACGTCACTTTTCTGCCTGGAACATCGGTGGTCGAGTCCTCGCCGTCCTTTCCCAGCCTCGGTTCAGCTATAGCTCTCGGCTCCACTTTGATTTCTCTGACCCCAATCGAGAGGACAGAAACACAGATCGCGCAAAACGGAAACATCTCGATGACCTCCGAGTCCTTGCAGAGAGTCGAGACGACAATCGAGGTTGCCGATCAGGACCTGATCGATATTGGATCAGAGGTGAGGATCGAGCTTCCCGACGAAAGCATAGTCACCGGCGCCGTCATAGAGATCGGGAGCATCGCGGTCGTTCCCCAGGGGGGCCAGAACGATCCGTATCTTGAGGTGACCGTCGCCATCCAGGGGGATGCGGACCTGTACGAATGGACCGGCGCTCCGGTCACTGCGTCGATCACCAAAACTCTCGCTGAAAACACCCTGGCTGCTCCTGTGACAAGCCTGCTCGCCCTGTTGGGCGGAGGGTACGCCCTGGAGATTATCCAGCCAAACTCCACCAGGCTTGTGCCTGTGGAAGCCGGAGTCTACGCTGACGGCTGGGTTGAAGTGACCGGTCAGGGACTTGAGGACGGCGTTGAGGTTGTCACGCCACAATGACCATGCTCCGGGTGATTTCATGACCAGCAACACTGCCACAGGCTCGCCGTACGCTGTGGAACTGGAACATGTCAGCAAGAGCTATCCAGGGACGCCTCCGGTGGAGGCTCTTTCGGACGTGTCCATCTCCGTGCCGCGCAGTGAGTTTCTGGGAATTATTGGAGCGTCGGGCAGCGGAAAATCGACCCTTCTTCACGTAATAGGCACCCTGACCAGGCCAAGCTCCGGTTCCGTGCTGATAGACGGACTGGATACGGCAGGCATGTCTGACGGCGCATTGTCTGGGATTCGATCACAAAACGTCGGGTTCGTCTTCCAGGACTTTTTCCTGCTGCCGGGCGTGTCAGCCACGGAGAACGTAGGGAACGGCCTGTTGTACTCTGGGACGCCAGCCAGAGAGAGAAAGCAGCGAGCCGAGGCGATGCTTGAACGGGTTGGCCTCGATCATCGCATGAACCATCTCCCCAATGAGATGTCCGGTGGAGAACAGCAGAGGGTCGCCATCGCCAGAGCGCTGGTACATGACCCGTCTTTCGTTTTGGCCGATGAACCGACCGGAAATCTCGACTCCCAGAACACTGCCTCGCTGATGGAGCTATTCGTCAGCCTGAATGACGAAGGCTCCACGGTCATCTTGATTACCCACGACCCCGAAGTTGCCGAGATGTGCGCCCGGCAGGTCACTCTGCGAGATGGGCGCATCGAATCCGATTCGAGCGCAACGCCTTGACTGAGCGGGCCGAAAATCACGTGGCGCTACCCAAAAGCCATCTGAGTTTTCTGGACACGCTGCGAGTCGGGAGTTCGGGACTCCGGTCTCGGAGATTGCGCTCCGCGCTCTCCGCGCTGGGGATAACGATTGGCATCGCAGCCCTTATAAGTGTCCTAGGACTGTCCGCGTCAGGCAGCGCCGACCTCATCAAGGAGTTGGATGCGTTGGGCACCAATCTCCTGACCATCGAAGCCGGGCAGGGTTTCGGAGAAGGCCCGGTCAGCCTGCCAAAGAGCGCGCCCGCCATGATTAACCGAATCGCTCCTGTGTACGAAGTGGCGACTGTGAGCAAGATTCCAGGCGGAGTCTATCGAAACGATCTGATAGCCGACGGACGAACGAAGGGCATCACCATATTCGCAGGGGGCCTGAACCTGCTCGACGCCCAAAGGGGAAGCCTGCGGGCAGGAACATACCTTACGACGGTGACGTCGGAATTTCCTGCCGTCGTGCTTGGCGCCGTCGCCGCGGAGCGATTGGGCATTCGTAACCTGTCCAGTGAACATCGGATATGGCTCGGCGGCGAGTGGTTTTCGGTCATCGGTATCCTCAATCCTCTGCCTCTGGCGGCAGACCTGGACAGGGCCGCCATTATTGGCTACGGAGCCGCCGAGGAATTTCTGGACTACCAGGTTGAGGCCGACGTGATTTACGTCCGAGCGTTTCCTGAACACATACACGACGTTCGTTCGGTCATGGCGGCAACCGTCAACCCCGAAAGCCCCGAGGAGGTCCAGGTCAGCCGCGCCTCAGACGTTTTAGAAGCAAGAGTCGCGGCCACAGGCACATTCACCAACCTCTTCGTGGGCCTGGGCGCGGTGGCGCTGCTGGTCGGCGGGATCGGGATTGCCAACGTGATGGTCATAGCCGTCATCGAGCGTCGCAACGAAATTGGCCTGCGAAGGGCTTTGGGGGCAACGCGTTTTCACATTGCCACCCAGTTCCTGTCTGAATCGTTGTTGCTATCCGGCATCGGCGGAGTCGCAGGAATCGTCTTGGGAATACTCGTCACGGCGGTGTATGCGATTCTGCAAGACTGGTCTCTGGTCATACCAGGACTTGCGGTCGTGGGCGGCATGGTGTCCTCGGTGCTGATAGGCGGAGTGGCTGGATTCTATCCGGCTCTACGCGCCGCCAATATGTCCCCCACCGAGGCGCTGAGAACAAGCTGAACTCACGGACATCCTGAAACGAAGATTGTTCGAGGTCAAGGGAACCTGATTAACACATGGGCGGCTCGCAAGAGTCGCCCATGTGTTCTCGTGCATGATGAGCTATAATCGCGCAGACCAGTCATTTCCAATATCAAGCACGTGGAAACGATGGCGACCGACTGAACCGCAAAACACATCAAGAGGTTCCCACATGAGACTCGTCAATCCAATCCAACGGTTCGCGCTCGGAATATATCGGTCAGCCTTCTTGCGAAAGGCAATTCGGCACGCCCTCAAGGTTGCAGCGACCACCGTTGTCGCAATCCTGACGATACTCGCCTCCCTTGCGTCCATCTGGTCAGCGGCGCTGGCCACTCAGAACGCCGACGGGCCGAAGGTGCTGGTGGAGATTCCAAAGCAGTTCATATCCTTCCCCGAGGATTTGGGCGACCTCCTGGAGAAGGCAAACTTGGCCCTGGACAAGTACCTGGAAGAGGAACCGCCGACTTTGAACTGAACGCGCTCAACTTTCACATCTCGAAGCTACTTGTAGCGACCCACCATTCGAGGTCAACATCGTATTCGCCAATCCAGTTACAATTAGATCGAATACCGCGATTAAGGAATAAGGGTGGCCCAGAATGGCCCGTGAACAACTACTTTCACGAATATCGATCAACCCCAACGTCTGCTTCGGAAAGCCTTGCATCAAAGGGCATCGCATCTGGGTGTCTTTGATCCTAGATTTCCTGGCCGCCGGCGAGACGGTGTCAGACATCCTGGAAAATTATCCCGGTTTAGAAGAAGCTGACATATACGCCTGTATCGCATATGGCGCGGAAATGTCAAGACAACACTATGTTGATATTCCTATTGAGTCACCAAGTTGAATGTCAAACTGGATGAGAACCTCGGATTCCGTGGAGCAGCGCTTCTCAGAGCCGCTGGTCACCACGTATCAACGGTCACTGAACAAGGATTGACTTCAACCGATGATTCAACCTTGATCCAACGATGTCATGCTGAGTCCAAGTGCTTGGTGACACTCGACCTCGACTTCAGCAACCCACTGGTATTTGATCCCAAAAACTACTCAGGGATTGCCGTCATCAGATTACCGTCCAATCCAGCACCTGATGACCTCGACGAGGCAATCAAGACGCTGGTCGACGGACTTGTCGGTCAGGAAATCTATGGCAAACTCTGGGTCATACAGCGCGGCAGAATTCGCGTGTATGAATCAGTTTCTGACTGAATTTATGGTTAACGCTTTGCTGATCGTGAGTGGCATCACTCCATAGTCAGCACCAGCTTACCGAAGAAGTTCAGGCCCTCCATGACCTCGTGAGCTTTGGCTGCGTCCTCCAGAGGGAAGGTCTGGTGGATTACGCCCTTGATGACTCCTCGCCCCGCCATCTCGACGATCTGACGCATATCCTCTGGACGGCCCATGAACACACCAAATACCGTCTGGTATCGGGTGAACATAATGCCCATCTGAAGCTCGGCCCGGTAGCCTGAGGTCACGCCGCAGATTCCGTATCGTCCGCCCATCGCCAGGGAGCGGGTGGCAGCAGGCCAGAAATCGGCGCCTACATGGTCAAGCACTACATCCACCCCATTGCCTCCGGTTATCTCCTTAACACGGTCTGCAATGTCCTCCTCGTTGTAGTTGATGACATGGTCCGCGCCCAATTCGAGGGCCTTCTCGGCTTTTTCAGCGGTGCTGGTGGTGGTGATGACCTTCGCTCCAATGACGTTCTTGGCAACCTGGATAGCCGCTGTGCCAACGCCGCTGGAGGCCGACAGAATAAGGGCCGTCTCCCAGGGTTTCAGGTCGGCGCGTCTTACCAGGATATTCCAACTGGGCAGGTACACTGTGGGCAGTGACGCCGCCTGCTCATAGGACAGGCTTTCCGGCAGAACCACAGTGCTGGACGCGGGGACGGCCACGAACTCGGCATAGCTGCCGCTGGATGAGGAACCCAACATGCCGGAACTGGGGCAGAACTCTTCCTGCCCAGCCAGGCATGGGTGGCACTGGCCGCATGTGATTCGCGGATTGACCACCACACGATCTCCAACCTTCCGTTGGGAGACCTCGTTGCCCACCTCGACGATCTCTCCGGCGGAGTCGCCGCCCATGATGTGGGCGTCGCCATCGAACTTCCGGCGCGTGCCGCGCACCCCGGCTCTGGTGTAAACATCCAGCCGGTTCAGCGCGGCGGCCCGCACCCGCACTTTCACGTCATTGGGTCCGATGGACGGCTCGGGTTGGTCTCCGTATTGCAGGACTTCGGGGCCTCCGTGCTCGGTTATATAGACAGCTTTCATCAAACGCTCCACATTGTAAATTTGTTCATATAGTAGAAATCAGCCGACCAGCGGTTTCACGTTCTCAGTGAATCGTTCCAGTCGGGTGAACGTCTCTTCCAGCGTGGGTGACTGCAACCCCAGCATTAGGTCGCTGACTCCCAATTCCTCGTAGGCCTTCACATCATCGGCAATCTGCTGGGGCGTGCCTGTGAGAGGCTTTCGGTTGCCATCGGAGCCGGTCGCGGCCTCCTGGTCATTGTACCAACCCGCGCTGAAGGCGAATCCTATCTCGGACGGGTTTCGGCCCGCCTGCTCGGCGTAGCGCCGGACGCGGGCGGCGTACTGGCCGTACTGCTCCAGCGTCCCGACAGGGAATCGAGGGTTGGCGCCAATCGGATACCACGTGTCGCCGAGAGTTGCGGCTCGTCGCAGAGCCGGAGGACTTTCGCCGCCCACCCAGATGGGAGGATGGGGCTTCTGGACAGGTTGCGGGTTGAAGGAGACATCGGAAAACGATGCGTAGTCACTATCATGGCTAGGGTCGTCGGATGTCCACAGGTCTTTGAATATGCGAAGGTAATCGTCACCCACCGCGCCGCGCTGGTCGAAAGGCTCAGCGCCCAGGGCTTCGAACTCCTCCTGCATCCAGCCGACGCCGCACCCAAGAATCAGCCGACCGTTGGACAGCACGTCGATGGTCGAGAGCATCTTGGCTGTCAGCACCGGAGGCCGATGCGGCAGGACCATCACCGACGTGAGAAGCCGGACGTTGGTCGAATTGGCGGCCAGGAATGTCAGGGTCGTAAGCTGCTCCAGGCACTCGCCAGCATCGCCGCCGGCGAACTCTCCGGTCTCGCTGTACGGGTAGGTCGAGGCAATGCTGTTGGGTATGACAACATGGTCGCTGACGCTGATGAAGCCGAAGCCAAGTTCGTCTGCCTTGCCAGCAAGCGCGGCAAGATTCTCAGGCGTCGCCAGCGGGCCTCGCGTTGGAAGTCCGAATCCAAACTCCATGATTCCTCCTCTTATTGTTCTGTGGCTGTGGTCACACTAAAACGCAGGCGTGGTGATGTCAATAGCAGGGCCACCGATGATGGTGTAAGCTGAATGGAGGGACAAGATAGCATTCTCGGAGAGGGCTGCAATGGAATGGCGTGAACGAATTGCCGGAGACCCAAAGGTCTTGATGGGCAAGCCAGTGATTAAAGGAACCCGAATTTCCGTCGAGCTCATCATAGACCTCCTGGCGAACGGTTGGTCACATGAGGAAATACTTCGAAATTACCCTCACCTCACCTCTGATGATATTGCTGCGTGTCTTCACTACGCCCATGACGTGGTAAAGGACATCAAGGAATATCCCGTCAACATCTAAGTTTTGCTGTTCCTATCAGATGAGAATTTCCCCGTAGAAATTAGCGATGCGATTCGAAATGCAGGACACGACGTGGCGTGGGTGGGGAATCTGAACCCTGGAATATCTGACGAGGAAGTAGTCGCGTTAGCCGCCGAAAGCGGACGCACCATTCTGACGTTCGACAAAGATTTTGGAACCCTCACCTTTCAACATGGCGTCAGCGCTCCGGCTGGAGTAATTTTATTTCGCGTTAGGGCTGACAGTCCCACACACTCGACCAGGGCTATTGTTGACTTGTTGAACTCGCCCCGTGTTTGGGCTGGGCATTTCACAGTCGTTGACAGCAATCGGATTCGTATGTTGAAACTTCCCGAAACTGATATCTGAGCGGTTGCCACTGATTGTGGCGCAATCTCAAAATTGTAGAAGAGTTTGTTCAGGAGCAGTCGGAATGGAATGGCAAGACCACATTGTGGCAAACCCGGCGGTCATGGTCGGCAAACCAGTCATCAAAGGAACACGGATTACGGTGGAGTTCATCATAGATTTGCTATCAGGTGACTGGTCCCACGAGGACATACTCCAGAGTTATCCAGGGATAACCAACGAAGATGTACTCGCATGCCTGGCATATGCCCACGACAGAATTGAGGGGGATCGAGGATTACCGGTCGATTGAACTGGCTCCCAAAATAAACTCCCGCAGCGCCTCAAAATACGGCTCGCCGCCCACGTGATACGTGTCGTTGTGATCGGCGCCACGAATTCGATAGAATGTCTTCGGGTCGCTGGCGGCCTCGAATAGCTCCTCTCCCAACTCGAAGGGCACGAGTTCGTCCCGGTCTCCGTGCAACACCATGACTGGATAATCCACGTTGCCAATCTTCGATATTGTGTCATACCGAGCTTCCACCATTGTGAGAAGGACGCCTGACGGCAGGAACGGAAACGCTCGATGCGCCATATTCTTCACCGACGTGAACCCGGACTCCACGATCAACGCATGCGCCCGATGGCGAACTGCCATCTCGACCGCAACGGCGGCTCCCAGTGAACGGCCAAAAAACACAAGCTCCGTCTCCGGGTCGACGCCTCGCTCGGCCACAAGAAAATCGAAAGCGGCCTCGGCGTCCAGGTACAACCCCTTCTCCGAAGGACTCCCCTCGCTGCGCCCGTAGCCCCGGTAATCGAGGATCATGATATTGACGCCCAGGGCGCGGTTCAGCAGCAGGATGTTGTCCACGCGATGGCTGATGTTCCCCGCGTTGCCGTGG
>JASLRP010000392.1 GCA_030743915.1 SAR202 cluster bacterium
AACATCCCACTGTTCCACAGGTAATCGTCTGTCTTGAGCATCTCAATAGCCACGGACTCAGTGGGCTTTTCTACAAAGCTATCCAATTGGTAGGCTGGGGATTTGCCATTGGTCTCTGGCTGCCCGGAAACGTGAGCGTCGCCTTTGAGGATGTATCCATACCCGGTCTTGGGGCCTGTGGGAACGATGCCGAAGGTGACTACGCATCCCTCGCTCGCCAATTCCAACCCGTGGATGATTGCAGCCTGGAATGCGGGCACATCTGTTATCACGTGGTCAGCCGAAAGAACGAGGATAACCGGGTCTTCGTCATCAGCGTCAGCCTGTATCGACAGCGCGGCCAGGGTCAAGGCCGGAGCCGTATTACGACCAACTGGCTCCAGGATTATGGAGTGAGTTTCATGGTCGATCTGACGGGCATGCTCGGCGACCAGGAATCGGTGCTCTTCGTTGCAGACTACGATTGGCGGTGACAGGTCGTCGATTCCATCCAAACGCAATATCGTCTGTTGCAGCATGGAGTTGTCGCCTACCACGTTGAGGAACGGCTTGGGATAAAACTCCCTCGAAAGAGGCCACAACCGAGTGCCTGAGCCGCCGGCGAGTATTACTGGATACAGGGCCATTAGCGCCTCCGTCGGAATTGGGTCAATACGGTTTCGACAGGGCCGCCGAGTGATGGCGCGAACTGCCTGCCTTCGCCGATTGATTATATGTGCGGTCTTGGCAGTGGTCAACGCTCGGAGGGGCGCTTCAAATCCGAATCAGGACGTGGAGTAAGATTGCGTGGTCCGTTCGCGGCGGTCAGATGCCCAATACCACGCTGACCAGGTTTTGCTCCAGAGCCAACCCCAACTCGGTAGCCTCTGCAATCCGGTTGTAGTCGCCTACCGCGCCTACGTAGGCCACGCCAAGAATTCGACCCACCCGAAAGTCTATAACGGTTGAGGACACCAAGCCGTTTCTGCTGCTGTGAACTGCTTTGAGGGCGACGGCTTCGTCGAAAAATCCCGATGGTTCGAGTTGTTGGACATCCACCAGCTTCTGTCCGTGGCCCACGTCCCGCCCGACATACCGCTGGAAGTCGTGGAGAAACACATCACTCATCCAATCGGAGACCGAGTCAGGATTGTTGAACAGATGCGCGACAGAAGCCACCACGAAATCGAGCCCGTCATCGGACATGCTGGGTTTTGGCGGCCCGAACTCGCGCATGTGCCCGGCGATGCGGCCGGCTTCGTGAAAGCGTTCCTCTGTCGAGCCTGGAAAGCCGGTCTCGGCCATCTCGCGGTTATTCAGCGGCCCCTCGCGTGTCGTGCGGTATTCAGAGTATGCCTGGGGCAAATGCCGCTGGTCCAACGCCATGAACTCCAGGTCGTGGACCGTGATTTTGTAAGTCGCGTTTACAATAGTGGTTGTCAAATTCCACTCCCAATTGCCGCCAACCAATACGCGGCGATCTGAACTGAGCCATCCATTTCAAAGGGGTTGATCATCCACAAGCCATCGGATAGACATGCAAACTTCGGGATGTTTCCACCGGCAGGCGGGAGCTTGACCACGAGTTTCCGCCGTCGTCACTGCTGTAGAAATGTCCATCCTTTGATACGCAAAATACCAGTTCGGGCGATTCTGGCGGGATGGCGACCTGGAACATGCGGGATGGCGGTGTGTCGCCGATGTCCAGACGCTCCCAGGTGTCACCCAAATCGCGGCTTCGGAACAGAGCTCCGGCCTCCACAGTGCCTGCTGGCGCGCCACCCCCGCCGGCTCCGGCGGCCAGATAAACCGTGTTGGGGTCGTCGGGCGCGATAACGAGGCCCCGACAATACGAGCCGCCGGGGAACATCTCGCCGAATCTAAGATGCTGCCAATGCGCTCCACGGTCGGGACTACGGAACATTGCCACCTGCGCGATAATGAACACACATCCAGGCGCGGCAGGGCTGAGTTTTACTCCGTGGAGGTCAACGGTGTGGTTCTCGGTGTAGAGGCCGTCGGTGATGGAATCCCAACTATCGCCGCAGTCCCTGCTGGCCAGGAGGCCACCCACTTCGACGGCGGCATATACATCCGACGGGTTTGATGGGTCCGCTGCGATGCCGATGACTCGCTTCGCCAGAGGCGGCATGTAAGTCGTGACGTCAGGATACGCGACCCGAGTTGTGTCCATCTTCTGCCACGACGCTCCTGCGTCGGTGGAACGATAGATTGCGCAGGGCTCGTGTCCTGCGAATATTATGTCAGGATCGGACGGGTGGAAAGCCAGCGACCAGACGTCGGTGCCTTCATCGGGGCAGTGGAGAGCCTCCCAGGTGTCCCCTCGGTCCTCACTCCGATACACGCCGAGGTGTGTGCCCGCATAAACCGTCGCCGGTTTGTCAGGATGCACCAGCAGAGGCCTGACCTGGGGTTTTTCCGGGAGACCATCGGTGATGCTTTCCCATTGGTCCGAGTCGACAGCCCGTCTCAGCAGGCCGCCCTCGCCAATGTTGTCGCCCTCTCCGGCCAGACCTACGTATATGTGAATCATGTCATTCCTGATCGTCATCGCAGTTCACCCCCGTCTGTGATAGGCATATTGTTCGAGACGACGACAGGAAGTGTCAAGTTTTGCAAGTGACGCTGAGTGATAACAAACCGGCTTGTGGCGGCAATCGTGCTTGGATATAATATGGACGCTGCGTCGGTTGACGCGCACAACGTTTTGCGAGGTCGTTCATACATGGCAGATAAATCAAAGAGTCAGCGCGGAGTCAGCAGACGCCAGTTCATGAAAGCATTGCCCGTTGGCATCGTCAGCGCGCTGGCGGTCGGCGTGGTTTCGGGGCGTCTTGCCGGGTCGCTGTTCCGACGAAATCAAACCCAATCCCAACTTCCCGAAGATTCGATCTTTACTCCCGCCCAAAAAGGCCAGGACCGGACCTAGCCAGGGCAGGCTTCCCGGCTCGACGAACTGAGTGTCATGATCCTGAATGGCAGATGCGCGTTCAGGCGAGTATGCCCGTAACTGCTACAATTCTATCTTTGTGGACGCACGGGTTTCGGATTACTATTTTCCTATTACCCTTGGGTCATGAGCTTTCCAACGACAAGAGGCCAATCAATGAATCTGATGCCACGAGCCATGCTGTTGGTCCGCGGTGGACAGACGGAGGGTGAATCGATTCCCCTCAACGAAGGCATGACGATAATCGGCCGTTCCAGCGTCAGCGATATGGTCGTTGACCAGCCCAGTGTGTCCCGCCAGCATGCCGCCGTCAGGGGCGACAGTCAGGGATTCTGGTTGATGGATTTGGGCAGTCGAAACGGCACATTCATCAACGGAAATCCTGTCGGTTCGGACCCTCAAAGGCTGACCAACTGGGACAAGGTGGAGCTTGGCGGGATGTCCATGCACTGGATATTCATGGAATCTCAGGACACCATCGAGGTTCCCAGACAGGTGGGGTAGGGCGGACCGCCGAGAAACGGCAATTGGGTTCTGAATATTCGAATGGACTCGGCATATCGTCGAGTCTTTTTCGTTCCTCTGATGTCCCACGCCCATGCTTGAGCCGGGCGACATGAGATACGTGGGTTAATGGTCGTTGAATGCAGGCGCGATATTGCCCTGGATTCAGCGCGACCCATTGAGCAATCTGGGCAAGTTTATGGAAGTTTTCCAGGCTCTGGGGCTTGAGCCAGCCAATCCTCGCTGGTAGGGTGTTATTGAGACGACAGTGATGGTTCGGACGCCGGGTTTGTCTCGAAGAAACGCCGTTGAGAAACGCCCCAAAGCTCCGAGGGTTGGAATTGATCGAATTGAAAAGCTCAGGAGTTCGAATCGTCAGGGTTCTGTCGTTGTTCGTGGTGGCATTGTCCTTCATGTCCTGCGGCGGAAATTCGACTCCCGAACCGACGGCTACGCCTGTTCCCACGCCAACCCCAGTCAACGTCGAGACGCTATTGAGAGACGCGGGAGCTGCCACGGCGGCTCTGGACACGTTCCACTTCCTGCTGGAGCACAACACCGGCGGCACGCCTCTAGCCCCCAACCTCACTGTGACCGAGGCCAAGGGCGACGTCGTGAACCCCGATGGCATATCAACGGAGTTTGCAGGGACTCTGGGAGCTTTCGCTGTACGATCAAGCCTCATCACCCTCGGAGACGAAAGTTACATGACCAACCCGCTGACTGGTGCGTGGGAGAGCGTTCCCAAAGAGGTCAGTCCCCTGGGGTTCTTCGACCCTCAATCTGGAATCGGAGCCATGATGACTCAGGTGCAAAACCCAACACTGCTGTCTAGCGGAAAGGACGAGATTCGAGTTGGCGGAGCATTGCCCGTTGAGGCCCTGAAATCTCTCCTCGGCGACGCGGCTCAGGGCACCACGGTGGACTCTGAATTGACGATTGACGCCCGCACTTTATTCCTGACGGAAGCAATACTCAGAGGACGAGTGACGGCCACAGAACCGGATGGCGTGGTCCGCACCATCACTCTGTCGAAATTCAACCAACCGCTAAGCATCGTCGCTCCGAATTAAACGAAACCTGCTCTTGGACTCCCCTACGGACAGGCCGCCACGAAGAATCCACCCGTATCTCGCAATCGTGCCCATATGCGTGGGCGTGTTCATTGCTGCGGACGACCAGACGGTGATCGTCACGGTTCTTCCTCAGATCATGCTGGACCTCAAAGTCCAGATAACCGAACTCAGTCGCGCTTCCTGGACCATCACCGGCTACCTGCTGGGATACGTGGCGGCGATGCCCCTTATAGGCCGCCTTTCGGACGTCTGGGGCCATCGGAACCTCTACATTGCCTCAATGCTGGCATTCATGGTGGGTTCGGCGCTTGCGGCTCTGACCACGGATCTCAACGCATTGATAGTGGCAAGGGTTTTTCAAGCCGTCGGAGCGGGCGCTCTCGTTCCGATATCCATTGCTATGGTGGGCGACCTGTTTCCGCCAGGAGAACGAGGGGTGCCCCTGGGGATCATGGGCGCGTCAGCCGAGGCCGGAGGCGTCATTGGACCACTGTGGGGAGGCGTGATCATCCGATACCTGGATTGGCCGTGGGTATTCTGGATAAACATCCCATTGGGAGCGGCTGTATTGCTGCTGTTGATTCCCCTGGTGAAATCCAGCCCCAGATATCCCGCGAAGATCGACTTTGTTGGCGGAGGCCTGATC
>JASLRP010000393.1 GCA_030743915.1 SAR202 cluster bacterium
TTACCCGCAGGGTTCCAACCAGAGGTTTCAGCGAGTTCATCGCTTCCCCCTCTGCCAGGCTTATCCTGGCGCACTCAATTTCCTGACCATACCAATCATCGGCAGGCGCCGTTCTCCGGAGACCGGCGGCGGCATGTGGGGCGCGATCACGCGTGTAGTAACCTCCCATCCGGCGATCAGCGTCGTCATCACCGCAGCCATTTTGCTCGGCCTGACCGCGCCAGTGTTGACCCTCGAACTCGGTTCGGGCGGAATCAGCATGCTGCCGGACCATACCGACGAACGGCACGCTTTCGATGTCGTCATCGAGGAATTTTCAGACGGGATCATCACAGCCGACATCGTAGTGCTGGCGCCGGACGTAAGCGACAGCGCTGTGCAGGACGCAATTGACACGTTGATCGTAACGCTGGGTACCGACGATTTCTTCGGAACCGCGGAGACAATGACAAGCCCCAATGGCGACCTCGTGGATGTCAAAGTGTCGATCGCAGGTGATATTTCCAGCGACGAGTCGATCGCCGGTGTCCAGCGATTGCGCGACGAATATATCCCGGCGGCATTCGCCGGCGTGAACGCAGAGGTCCTGGTGGGCGGCGGAACGGCAGAGGTCATAGACTCCGTGGCGCTCGTATGGCAGTACGTGCCATTGATCATGGCGGCAGTGCTGGCGGCCAGCTTCCTGCTGCTGTTGATCGCATTCCGGTCCATCGTCGTGCCCCTGAAGGCAGTGATAATGAACCTGCTGTCAGTTGGCTCGGCCTACGGAATGGTGGTGCTGGTCTTCCAGAAGGGTGTCGGAAGCGCTCTGTTCGGATTCCAGGAGGTCCCGGTCATCGAGTCGTGGATACCCCTCTTCCTGTTCGCCATCCTCTTCGGACTCTCCATGGACTACCATGTATTCCTGCTGAGCCGGATCAAAGAACGGTACGACGAGACAGGCGATAACTCTGGTTCGGTGTTGTATGGCCTGCACTCGACGGCCTCAATCATCACCGGCGCCGCTCTGATCATGGTGGCGGTTTTCGGGGGCTTCGCTCTGGGGCCACTATCAATGTTCCAGCAGATGGGCTTCGGCCTTGCCGTCGCTGTGATCCTCGACGCGACCATTGTCCGCATGGTGCTTGTGCCTGCGAGTATGGAACTGCTGGGCGACAAGAACTGGTACTTCCCAAGCTGGCTGGAGTGGCTGCCCAAGATAAGCATCGAGGGAAATCCCGAAGAGCTACCAGTCATAGAGGCAGTAGCACAACCGGCCGTTGGAGACTAACAGACCTCCACGCGTAGCTAACAGAGCCAAGTAACATCCCTGGGGGCAGGCGCCAAACCTGCCCCCGGCTCTGCGTCTCAGGAACAGCAAACCCTGTCATCGAGATGGAAACGGCGCCCACATGGCGTCGTGCGTTGACGCGCGATACGGCTTGCGTTATCTTTGGGGTTGCTGTGAGGCAGGACGGGACGCGGTTTCCAGCACGGAATCGGGATGTCGTAATTTGTAAACATCGTGCAGGCTCCTGAGTGAATTGAAGTGAGGTCATGGATTTCAAAAACCGCTATACGAAAGAGCAAGAAGAATTTCGCCAGGAAGTGCGATCGTGGCTGGAGGAGAATGTTCCCGCTGACCTGAAGCGCCCGCTTGAGGTCAGCCACCTGGACACCGAGACCTATAAACAGATACAGGAACTGCGCCGCAAGCTTGGCCGCAAGGGTTGGCTGCATCCTGCCTACCCCAAGGAGTACGGCGGAGGAGGATTGTCCTCCGAGCAAGAGACTGTGATAGGGGAAGAACTGGACAAGCAGGATATCCCCAACGTCCACGATAACCCGCTGGACCTGCCCGCCCTCATGGTCTGGGGCACCGAAGAACAGAAGATGGAGATTCTGCGGCCTCGCCTCCTGGGTGAGAAGCATGGATGGCAGTTGTTCACCGAGTCCGGAGCCGGCTCGGACCTTGCCAGCCTCCAGACCCGCGCTGTCCGTGACGGCGATGAGTGGGTCATCACCGGACAGAAAGTCTTCGTCGGCGGCGACGCCGGTTACGCTGATCCCTCGACCAAAGTCCCAGACGACATCCAGATGGGCGAAATGTTCACTCTGGCGGTCACCGATCCCGACGCCCCACGCCACAGGAACATGGGCTACTTCATGATTCCGGGAGACGCTCCTGGAATCACCGTCGAAACACTGGACCTGCTAGTGGGCCAGGGCAAGCGACAGGTGTATCTGGATAACGTTCGCATCCCCGCCACCCGACTCATTGGCGGCGAAACTCAAGGATGGCAGGTGGCCCAGACCACGCTGGAGATTGAGCACGGCGGAGGCGGTGACATCGTTCCGCGCTCCCGAACTTTTGAAAAGTTCATGAAGTACGCCCGGGAGAAAGGCCTTGATAAGGACTCCCACAATGAGCAGGTGATAATGCAGGCGCACATCGACAACGAGATACTGCGACTGTTCAGCGCCCGCAACTACTGGATGTACAGCGCCGGTCAAGAAATGACGTTCCACGGCTCCCAGCAGTCCATGTGGAGGCGAGAATCCGGCATTCGCACGTCCGACGCCATCAGAGAGGTTGCGGGACTGAAAGCAATGCTCGATTTCGAGGATTCGGCGGCTCCTCTAGACGGCGAGATGGAGGTCCACCAGCGCGAGTCGCTGACCGCGGCCCATCCCGGCGGCACAATCGAGATTCAGAAGGTCATCATTGCCCGCAGAATGGGCATCAGCCGGACCAGGGAGCGTGCGGCTCCAACGCCTTCCACCGCTCGTCAGGCGTAGCCTGCAATCGCATGGCATAAATCCGATCTCAAGTATCAGGATTCGCCATTTTGAAATCGCAATCGAAGAATCTGGTCGTCGGTAAGACAACGTCAGTTCCACAGGCGACCAGATGCCTCGCCTCCACTCGGCATGGCGGAGCAAGATTTTCGTCATTGTTGATGTCGGTGGCAACCGATTTAATGGAGTCCTTCCAAAAGGAGCGGTGATGGACCTTTCACTATCTCAAGAGCAGACTATGCTGAAGAACGCCGCGGCGGATTTCTTCAGCCAGGAACTTCCCAAGTCCCGTGTGCGGGAAATCTACCAGTCGAAATCTGGCTATGCCCCTGACCTGTGGGAAAAGATGGGTCAGATGGGCTGGCAGAGCATGTTGATCCCCGAGGAATATGGCGGACAGGGGGCCACGCTGACCACAACTG
>JASLRP010000394.1 GCA_030743915.1 SAR202 cluster bacterium
ATGCCGAAGAAAATAATGTTGACATAAAGTTCTTCAAAATCTGTCCCTCCGAACATATCTTTTTCCTTTTAGTAGAAGCTGAAGATTATTCAGATATTGAGAAAACAATTGGACAATGTAAGAAAACCGGAGACTTTACGGTAACACCCGTAATGGAGCAATCTTTCTTCTAAAGAACATATTACGGATTACGATATAGCTGACATGCCTTTGGACGAAGGGGAGCTTGATGCCGCTGTTTTCTACAATCGTAAATTTTTGCCTACCATTTAGGGAGGCCTGTACCAGTCAGAGAGAAACCTGTCCTAGAGCCCCAAATGAGCCGTGATGAGCAAATATTAGCATTGGGGCCTATAAAGCCGGGATTGTCCATCTGGTGGATTTCGTCCACCTCGGGGACCAGCAGGCTGACGTCGCCGGGCTTGACGATGTTCAGGCGGTCCTTTTCCAACTCTGCGTAGTCGTCGCGGGAGCGGTCGTCGTGGCGTTTGAATCGGGTCTCGTGGATGGAGTTGTCCATGACGCCGATCATCCCCCAGGTGCGATGGTCATGAGGGCCCAGGTGGTCGCCGGGGCCCCAGACCACTGTGGTTACGAGTAGTCCATTGTCACCGTAGTGCATCAGGTAGCTGCCGTGGTTGCTGCCATCTGCCGGATATCGGAACTCGTCGGGAATCGCTTCCGGGTTGTTTATCAGTCGTTCCAGGTGTCCTGAGCCGACGTCGAATATCTTCTCGTGGTCCGCCTTCTCGTCAACCAGCGCGTCCATGTCATGGATGAACTCGTCCAACGAATATTTTACGATTGTCACAATAGGCCTCCCGTCAGCGGCTTTTTGTTTTGTTTGATTCGATGTGTTCGTTAAAGATTCATCCGCCGGTAAGGACCTCTCTCAGGCGCGCGGCCAGTATTTCTTCCTCGCCGGATTGTAGATTGACCGGATAGACGGCCAGCGCGTCTCCGACGTCAGATTTGCCGATTCTCACTCCCGGATCACCGTCTTCCAGCATCTGGTCTATCTGCTCAACGGATGGGCCGTTCCAGCCCTGATCGAAGTGGACCACCGCCTTGGCGAAGTTGGATGACGATTCCAGGAGGTCTGGTCGGGCTTCTTCAAGTTCGACCATGATGCCGGGGATGTCCTTCAGTTCCTCGACCACGTGGGCGCACTGAGCGCGCCAGTTGGCGTTCACCGTCTCGAAGTCTGTGTCCACGAATATCTGCAGGGCGGTTATGAGCCCAGCGATCTCCTCCTTGCAGACCTTGGCCGAGCGTCCCACCGAAACGCTGTTAGGAGCGCCGTTGGCGTATGCGGCTTCGATAAGGTCGGCCCGTCCAGCCAGGATTCCGGTAGACTGCGGCCCCAGGACTCCCTTGCCGCCGCTGAAACTCACCATGTCAGCGCCCTCGTCGATGAAGCGAGATAGATTCTCCGGCGGAGGAAGCATGGCTGCCGCGTCCACGATGACCGGCACGTCATGGCTGTGAGCGATCTCGACGGCTCTGGGCAGGGGGATTGCGCCGCCGCGTCGAGGGCCGAAGATATAAGCCACCGCCGCCGTGTTCTCGTTGATGGCGTCCTCTAGCTCCCACTCCTGGGTCGTGCTGGCGTTGCCGATCTCCACCAGCTTGGCTCCCGCCGCTCGGAAGTTGTGATCGTAGTTGACCCGGTGAGCGCGATGAAGCACGATCTCGTTCTTCATGCCTTCGGTGTCCGGGAGTCGCCAAACCTTGGCGGGATCGTTTCCGGCCATCGTAGCCGCCGCCTCCAGCACCATTCCAGCCGCCGAACCTGCGGTGACCAGTCCGGCCTCCGCGCCTGTCAGTTCAGCGATAACGTCGCCCGCCTTCTGGTTCAAATCGTGCATGTCCACAAACCAGTGGGACGCTTCCTCCATAGCCTGGACCACGGCTGGGGGCATGATACTCCCGCCAAATACGGTTATCCAGGATGCCGCGTTGATGATGCGCTTGACGCCGAGCCTTTGGTAGAATTCTCCGCCTGTTGTCATTGTTGTTCGTTCTCCTGATTGGGGCGCAGGGAGTGTTGAAGCCCGCCTATTTTACACCGAGACGGAGTTTGCTGGGGCGTTTTGAATTAGCTGCCTTTGAAAACCGGAGTCCGCTTTTCGGCGAAGGCCTTGATGCCTTCTATGGCGTCGTCTGTCCTCTGGAGCCTGCGATTGACGATCCCGGCCAGCCGCACGCGGTCTTCAAGACGCATACTCAGGCCTCGCACCGCCACCTCTTTGATGGCTCGCATTGCCAGCGGAGCGTTTGCCATCAGCTTCTGGACGTAGGCGTCGGTGGCTGAGGCAAGCTCCTCATGAGGCACTACCTGGTTGACGATGCCCAACTCCAGCGCTCGTTCTGCCGTGATGATGTCTCCGGTGAATAGGAACTCAAAGGCGAAATTCAGCGGCACTCGGTGCGCCAACATGCACGGACCGCTGACCGAGCCGATGCCCCGCTTGGCCTGGGGCCAGCCGAAACTGGACTGGTCGGAGGCGATGCGAATGTCCGATGACAGCGCAATCCCTCCGCCCTGGGCGAGACAGAACCCGTTGATGGAAGCGATGATGGGCTTGAAGATCTGGGTTTGATAGACGTAGAGGTCTTCGGTGGATATTTCGTCGTCATAAAGACCGTCGCCTCGTCCGGCCATAGCCACCAGATCGTGACCCACAGAGAAGGCCCGGCCGTTGCCTGTGATGACCGCCATCCAGACGCCAGGGTTGTCGTTAATATCGTGCAAAATGCGCCATAGCTCGTCGCGCATCTCGACGTCGATGGCGTTGAGCTTGTCGGGCCGGTTCAGCGTGACGTAGCCCACTCGATCTTTGATTTCGTATTCTACGGTTGCCATAGGTTCCACCTTCCGAAGCTGGGATTTGCCTGAGATTACAGGATGCGTGAGATCGACGCAATAGACCTAAGGATTGTCGCTCAGCGCTCGGGCCATGATGGGGGGCGAATCCTCCGTCGATCAGGCGTCCTCAGATGATGCGCGCTGCCACAAGTGGGCGTGATGTTCGGGAATGTGGGTCATCAGCGCGCGATTCCATTGATTACGGTATTCTCGCATTGCCAGGCATAACCAATGCACGATTTTGTCTTCGGTTGGTTTCAGCGAGCCGTCCGCTATCAGAATCACGGCGAACAGGCACATCGTCAGTTTCTGAAGCGACCAGAATCCGTCCAAGAAGGCTGCGGTCAAAAAGCCTCGGTTCGGTTTGGGTGTTCGGCTTACCAAGGCGTCAACCATGATCAGCGTTCGGGTGGCTTCCCACAACATCAGAGTGTCGTTCTTGCGGAAAATCTCATCATGCTCGGTGGCTTGAACGAACAGCGCCTCTGGGTCAGACCAGGTTGTTAACCCACGGTTGGGAGGAATCTCTTCAACCTGGAGTCCAGTCATGGCGAAGTGCATGATATTCAATTTGACAAAATCAGCTACTTGCGCATCGACTTGTTCAAAGAGAGTCTCAGCGTTTTCGGAATCCACCAACGACTCAAGCAAAATGGTCCCCTCTGCATAGAGAATGTCCATCGCCGGGTTCTGATCTGCGGCGTTCTTGAGTTGAAATTCAGGTTGCTCCATAGCTTAACCCCTGCTTCTCGAAGCAGTAATAAACCGGCTGTTCGCATAGTCGTGGGTCCCTGCCAGGTAAACTAACAGTCGTTCTTCTTCCGGAAACAACCAAAATGCTGCACGATAGCCACTGCCAATCCTAACCTCGTAAGCGTCTTGAGCAGTTGCGGGCACGTAGGCCTCCCTCAGGATATTGACTGTATTCAAACCGAGGCTCTGAGGAAGGTTGTTAGCGATGTCTTTAATCTTGGCTCTGATGCGTTGCTGGTCTCTTGCTGCGAACATCTCTTTCAATTCACGAGCAGCTTCGGGGACCCACTCTATTCTATAGCTCAAGATAAGCGTCCAATTCCTCGTCGGTCAGGGCTTCTTCAGTACGTTCATACTCCCTCCCACGGCGGTCTAACTCTGGGTTGTGCGCCATCAGCGAAGTATTCCATTCGTTGAAGTAATCGCGCAATGCCAGGCAAAGCCAATGCACGATCTTGTCATTTCCGGGCACCAGAGTTCCATCTGATGAAAGCGCGATAGTGAACAAGCACATGGTCATCTTTTGGATAGCCCAGTAGCCGTCCATAAATGCCGCAGCAAGAAACCCCCTGTTTTCAGAGGGAGTATCGGTCAATAATTCCTCGACAAACGCCAGCGATTTTGTCACGTCCAGGATGGTTTCGCTGTCTTTTTTGCTGAGACCCTCAGGCTGGTTGTCAGCCAAGGTTTGCCAAATCTCTGGATTGAGCCAGCCCGAAATTACGGGACTTGGGAGACTTTCCGCCAGTTCCTCTCCGGCCAGTGCGTAGGTGACAATATTCAACCTGACGTAATCGGCGACCAGAGCTTTGACGTTCGCGCGCATTCGCTTTGGGTTGTCTGATTTCACCAACGAACCAAGCAAGGTTTTCGTCTGCTCAATCACAACGTCAATCGCAGGGTCCTGTTTCCGTGCCTGATTCAATTTCTGAGACGATGTCGTTATAGCTACCATGTCGTGTCTCCTACTACCGAGTCATTTCAGTGTACGCTCGCGGCGTTTCACGGGCAACTTGCAATTTCTAGCCTTCAAATTGTCGTTGTGATACTCTTGGCGTGCCTTATCAAAGGTCAAAAACTGAAGGTCGCCAGTGGGGCAATCCTGGTGGGTCTCAATACACAACAAGGGAGACGAGAATGGCCAAAGTAATCGGAAGTTATCTGATATCCAAGCAACTCAAGGAGGAGGGCGTCGATACGCTGTTCTACCTGATGGGCGGGCCGGATTTCGACATCGTAATGGCCGCTGAGGACCAGGGCATAAACTGCATTGACTTCAGGCACGAGCAGGCGGCGGCCTACGCAGCCCACGCCTACGCTCGCGTTACCGGAAAGCCCGGAGTGACCACCGCGGCCTCCGGCCCCGGCACTCTCAATCTGCTTACCGGCATATACACTGCCGCCATCGACTGCGCGCCTATGGTCATCCTCGGCGGCGCAGGCCCCGTGCATGAGATCGGGCGCGAAGCCTTCCAGGAAGTGGACCAGCAGACGATTATTGATCCTCTGGTTAAATGGTCGAGCCGTCCCACGCAGGCCGCTCGGTATCCTGAGGTCGTGAGCATGGCCTTCCGCGAGGCGGTCAACGGACGGCCCGGCCCCGTGTACATCGACTGCGGCGCCGACGTTCTGTATGAGGAGGTCGAGGAGGACGAAGCCATCAAGGGAACCCATGCCGCCCGACGCACCCGCCCGGCCGCAGAGCCTGGAGCCGTCAAAGAAGTTATAGACATGATGTCTGCCGCCCAGCGGCCCATCATCTTCGCCGGCGGTGGAGCCTTCTTCTCCGGGTCTGCCCCTGAGTTGGAACGCTTCGTTGACATCACCAAGACACCTTTCTACACGGCGCCCATGTCCCGGGGATTGGTTCCCGAGGACAACGCGGTGTCCTTCCAGGGAGCGCGTTCCACCGCCATGCGCGAGGCGGACTTGGTGCTGGTCGTCGGCACCCGCCTGAACTGGATGATGCAGTACGGCCACAGGTTCCACCCAGACGCCAAGATCGTCCAGATCGACATCGACGGCAGAGAGTTGGGTCACAACCGCAACATCGATTTGGGAATCCACGCCGACGCCAAAGCCGCTATGGGCCAGTTGGTTGCAGAAGCCGAAGCCCGCGAGGGCGAGTTCGCGGACAGGCTCGAATCCGATTGGGTGATTCATCTGAGTGAAGACAACGACCGCCGGGCCGAACAGAACGCGCCACTGTTGAACTCCGACGCTCAGCCCATCCATCCTCTGCGACTGTGCAAAGAGATTCGAGAGTTCCTGGACAGAGACGCCATCGTGTCCGTGGATGGCAACGAGATTCTGCACTTCGGGCGTCAGTCCATTCCGACCAACGTTCCCGGTCACAGGCTGAACTCCGGCGTCACCGGAACGATGGGCGTTGGCCTC
>JASLRP010000395.1 GCA_030743915.1 SAR202 cluster bacterium
CTCAATGCTGGATTTTGCGGCGGCGTCGGCCATCTCGTAGCCGATGGTGAACTCCCGGTCCCTGGTCAGAGCGAGAACGGACGAGCCTCCGCCTGAGAGAAACACGCCGAGCGCTCCGGCGCCCATCGCAGCGCGGAACAGGTTCTTCATGGGAAAGAATATGGCCTGTCGCTGTGGTTGGTGAAGACGGTCGTCGGTGGCCGCTTCCAGGTGGGCCAGGTCTCCCGTGGCGAATGCTCGGACCAGAAGCGCCGCTCTTCCGATATTATACACAGCGTCCGCCCTGGAAATCTCTGGCTCCAGGATGCCCCTTGATTCGTCGGTTGGCATGGGCACGTTGGGCACATAGAGGACGGCTGCGAGGCCGTCAGGTATCGGGACTGAGGCCGGGATCACTCGCCCCTGTTCGGTCACCGCGATCTGGAAACCCCCCAGCAGGGCCGGAGTCACGTTATCCGGGTGGCCTTCGATCTCCGAGGCTATCTGCAAAAGGTCGTCCTCGGGAATCGCTCCTTCGCAGAGCGCGTTGCCAGCGACAAGTCCGCCCACCATCGCCGCCGAACTGCTGCCCATCCCCCCAGTCGTAGGAATGCCATTGTGGCAGGAGACGTGTATCTCAGGGATGGGATGCCCCAACTCATGGAATATGCGCACGATGCTCAGGTGGACCAGGTTGGTCGCGTCGCGGGGCAGGGCGTCGTGGCCGTAGCCTGTAATCTCGAACCCAGGCGGGCCGACATTTACCTCGACGGTGTTCCAGATGTCGAGAGCCATGCCCAGACAGTCGAAGCCTGGACCCATATTGGCCGATGTGGCGGGAACTCGTACTTTTGCGTGCGTCTTCATGGCAAACTCTGGAGAGTATAGCGCCTGACGCAGCGCCGGAGAAGGTCAAATGTTGCGGGGCGCTCGGTTGATTCCTGCGGTTTCGTATATGGCGGTCACGGCCACATCTTCATCGTCTCAAAAGACCATCGTTCGGTGCATCGCATCCATTTCGACCGACGAGAGCGTCTTGGGTTGAAAAGCGGCCCTATCGACGCCGTTTATGAAGTCGATGGCGATCTCGAGATGAGCGAGAACGCTTGTGAACAGTGTTTTCATATCGACCAGTCCAGAATAATTGAAAATGAAAGGGCGACTGGCACATTATACCAGTCGCCCAGAGATTTCCTATGAACCCAGTCTTGAGAGGTACTGTTCTGCGACGTCGATGCCCACAAGCCCGCTGTACGCCCTGGTCAGGCGGTCGGTCACGGGGCCTGGAACGCTGGCGTCGCCGACGGGAGAGCCGTTAAACGATGACACCGGGCAGATGCAGAAGCTGGTGGATGTGACGAATGCTTCGTCAGCAGTGTATGCGTCGAAGAGGTCGATGTCGGCCTCCTCCACCCCGATACCCAACTCCTGGGCCAACTCGATTGCCACACGCCGGCTGATGCCGGAGAGAATGTACTGCTCTTTGGGAGTCTTGAGCGCGCCGTCCTTGACGATGAAGATGTTCGAGCCAGGCCCTTCGGCCAGATTGCCGTTCATGTCCAGGAGGATGGGCCATCCGTCGGGATTCTGGGCCTTGACCTCAAGCTCGCCCTGGATCAGGTTCACGTAGTTGTGGACCTTTGCCCTGGGGCTGTGAGCCTCTGGCGGCGTCCGGCGGACAGACGGCACCACAACGGGCATGCCTTCCTGATAGTAATTGGCGCGGGCCGCAAAGGGTAGGGGAACGCTCTCGACGATGACCGTCGGATGATACTCGCCATCCACGTTGACTCCCCGCGTTACCCTCTGGGACACCCAGTAGTCGTCGTCCTTGCCAATCAGAGGGAGATTGGCGTCAATGATCTGGTGAGTGATCTTGGCAAACTCGGCTTTGGAGAGACCAGGCTCGATGCGCATGTATTTCAATGATTCAAAAAACCGGTCGAGATGCTCATCCAGCCTGAAAATCTTGTGTCCGAAGGTGCGCGTTGTGTCGAACACCGCGTCGCCCTGGAGGAATCCCCGGTCTCGGATGGACACCGTGGCCTGACTCTCTGGAACAATCTCGCCATTGATGTATGCTACTCGCTCGTTGGGCATGGCCTGAACTCCTTGTGTATCTGGGTGGCGGTCAGTATTGGACTCGAACGGACCGGGTCCTAGCTCTCGTTGAAGCGGTACCCGACGTTCCAAATGGTCTCGATATATGAGTGGTCAGAGTCCTCGATCTTGCTTCGGAGCCTCCGGATGTGGACGTCCACGGTTCGGGTGCCGCCGAAATATTCGTAGCCCCAGACCTGGTTCAACAGCGCATCGCGAGTGAACACGCGGCCCGGGTTTTCAGCCAGCAGGCGCAAAAGTTCGTACTCCTTGAAGCGCAACCCGATGCGCTCTCCGCTGAGGGTGACTTCATAGCTGGATGTGTTGATAACCAGGTCGCCAATTCGGACGAACTCACCTTCGTCCACTGAATCGTCAGCCTCATCCTCACGCAGCGCGAATTTCGCGCGGATCACCAGCTCGTCGGGATCGGGTGGACTGGAGATGAAGTCCGTGATCGGCAAAGAAGGGTCCAGATCAGCAATCCGGCTCCTGGGGACCAGGACGATCACCGGGATGCCTGCCTCAGAGCAGGCAACCACACAGCCTTTCACCTCGGAACTGGTCAGGTACGAAGTGTCCACCAACGCCAGCTGATCGGACGATGAACCGTCCGAGTTGTCATCCTTGTGGACTTCTGACTCAGAAGACACGAATGAGGCGTCAACACCCTGGCGCCGGAGCAGTCCGACCAGCTCATTCTCACCGGGCATGTCGGGGCGTCGGGTGGAATCCAGGGTCAACCGTTACCTCTCTAATATCGTGTTTGCGACATATTTGGCGACCTATCTTACCAGCCGGATCGTCATTGGGTAGCGGTACTCTTCACCTTCGCTGGCGCGCACCGCCGCGATTACGGTGAATACAATGCCAGCCAACCCGACAACAATTAGCAACAACAGGCCAATCAGCACTATTATAAGGATGGCCGAAACAATAAGATACAGGGTCAGGGATATATGGAAATTTACGGCCTCCCTGCCGTGATGGTCGATGTATGGGGACTCGTGGCGCTTGATCAGCCAGAGAACCAGGGGGCCGAGAATGTTTCCAAGAGGTATGACGAATCCAGCGAACGAGGCCAGGTGACAGAAGGTTGCAATAGTTCGGGGGTCAGTCCCAGAGGCACGCCTGTGTGTGCCGCCCTGATAGGGTTGATGTTGGCTCGAATCGTGAGGCTCTGCTGTATATCCGGTCGAGTCATCGACAACTGAGACGCCACAGTGAGGGCAAAACCTGGCCTCTGAGCGGAACTGTCCGCCACATTCACGACACAGAGGCATCGTTGGTTGCCCTCCTGATTCAGCGTTCGACCGGCGCCCAGATTATATCAGACGTCACTGGAGATCAACCCGGCGATAAATCTTCGGCCCATTCGCTCTTGACCGACCCTACGTCAAAGGTTAGAATTTCAGACAGGCAACCAACGCCTACTCTTCGCGGCCCCGTGGTGTAGTGGCTTAACACACTGCCCTGTCAAGGCAGAGATCGCCGGTTCAAATCCGGTCGGGGTCGCCACAACCTCTCCCCTGCCAGACGTTCTGGCGCTGCCGCCCGAGTGTCGAACATGCCCTCTTCAATAAAGCCAGTCATCTCGTCGCCCTTCTCACTCACCCTTCGGAATGGACTACTTCAGGAGTCGGACGTCTCACACGATGTCTGGTTACGGCGTCATCCATAAATTGACGCTCTGCGAAGGTGATGATATCGTCTAGACCGCTGGAGGCAACTTGCGACTTTGTGAACTGCGATTGCATTAACCAGACAATTCTTGACGATTCCATCCGGCATTGTGGCCGGCAATTAGTCCGGCGAAGCTACTTGATAAGGAGAATACATGACAACCGCGACGGTTGACACTGTGGTGCATGGCGGCTTGGTGGCGTTTTCATCTACTGCCTAC
>JASLRP010000396.1 GCA_030743915.1 SAR202 cluster bacterium
AGGACACCAGCCTCGATCGCCTTATCCGAACCGCCTTTGAGAACATTTCCAAGGATGTCTTTGGGCAGGCTGACAGGGAATCCAACTATGTTCATCGCGAGTATAGGCTTGCCGCCCATGGCGTACACGTCGCTCAGGGCGTTGGCCACAGCTATTTCGCCGAACGCCGTGGGATCATCCACGACAGGAGGGAAAAAGTCCACGGTCTGGATTAACGCCAAATCGTCGTTCATGCGATAGACGGCGGCGTCATCCGCAGTGTTGATTCCGACCAACAGGTTGGGATCGGTTAACGGTGGTAGCTGGCTCAGAACCTGAGCCAGGTCCTCTGGACTAAATTTGGCCGCTCAACCCGCGCAGGACGCGAGTTCCGTCAGGCGGACATGGTCATGAATCTGTGTCATCGGGCTCCTCGTTTCGGATAAAATGTTTTATGGATAAGTATCCGCCAGTATAGCAGACGTTACATCACAGGATGGCCAGATGGGGCATAGGCGGCCAGCTCGCGGTTTCCAGGCAGAAATTTGGCATTGCCCATGCTTCGCTTCATCTCGCCGTCCTCAATGATGACCTCGCCTCGCTGCATCGTGAACACAGGCTTGCCCAGGACCTCTTTGCCTTCGAACATGGTGAAGTCGGCGATGCAATGTTGGGACTCGGCGCTGAGAGTGTGCGCCACTGACGGGTCAAACAGCACGATGTCGGCGTCTGATCCGGGTTCGAGGGCGCCTTTTTGCGGGTACAACCCGAAAATCTTGGCCGGATTTTCGCTCATAACCTGAACGAGCCTGGGCAGAGTTATCCGACCGTTGTTGACGCCCTCTTCGTAGGCGACGCATAGCATCTGCTCGGCCCAATTTCCGCCGAAGCTTGCGTCGAAAATGCTTGCAGGCGCGTCAACTTCGGACTGGTCTTCGATGACCGCGCTCTGGCCGCCTGTGGATTTTTGGGATTTCTTGAACCCGCAGAAATCGCTGGCGATGGTGTCTATCAGTCTGGAATCCAGACCGCGCCACATGGCCTCGTTGTCTTCGCGCTCCCTCAAAGGAGGCCCGATTTTTGCCAGCGGGCCGTGGTCGAGCATTGACTGGTTAGTGAGGTCGAGGTACTGAGGGCAGGTCTCGCCGAACAGCCTCAATCCATCGCCTTTGAACTTTTCGAGACTGGCCAGAATCTCCCTGGCGCTCAGATGCACAACGTAGAGCGGGCAGTCAGTTACAGTAGCGTAGGTGGCGGCTCGATTGAATGCCTCGATCTCCAGAATACGCGGTTGAGTGGGCGCGTAGTGTTCTCTTGAAGTGTGCCCGGCGGCGGTGAAGTTGTCCACCAGGTGGTCGATGCAATACCCATTCTCGGCGTGGACCATCGCTATGCCGCCATCGCGAGACGCCAACTCCATAGCGCGGAGCATCTTGTCATCCGGCATCATCATGCCTCGACGAGGGTAGGTCATGAACATCTTGAAGGATATGACGCCCATCTCGATAAGCTTTGGCACCTGGTATTCGACATCGTCGTCGCCGACCAGAATGGCGTGGATGCCAAAGTCCAGATAGGAAGTCTCGTGGGCTTCGTCCAGGAAGCGATTGACTGCGTCCAGAGTCGTGCCCTCAATTCCAATCGAGCGTTGGTGCTGAATAAAGGGAACGACTGTTGTGATGCCGCCAAAAGCCGCGCTCAGAGAAAATGTCTCAATCCGGTCGGCGTTGATGGGATGATTGTGGGCGTCGATTATGCCCGGGAAGACGTAGGAGCCGCTGGCGTCTATGGTTCTTTCGGCGGAATCATTGGGTAGATCGTTCCCCACAGCTTCGATCTTGCCGTCCTTGACCAGCACGTCCTCTCGCGTAACACCGCTGCCTCGGACGACCAGACCGCCCGAAATTATGTAATCAGCTTTTTGTGAACTCATTCGACTCTCCTCGTTGGATGTTGTCGCGAGTATGATAACTGTCAGTTTCTGAGTGTCAAGCGCGGCGAGATTGAACCTGCCGCACGGTGACGTTAGAATATGGGCCACGTCGATCATCCAGTTTGAAAAGCGACAGCAGCGCCGGAGTATGTTATGCCAGATCATTCACTCACCATCGGAAACGTAGAACTCGTGTCATTGACCGACGGAGGTATGGGTCCGCCCCCCACCGACGTATTCCCTGACAGCACAATGGACGCCTGGAAATCCGATTTCCCCGATCTCTTGGACGCAGACGGAAATATAAGGCTCAGGATAGGGTCGCTCGCGGTTCGTTCGAGCGGGAAGTTGATTATCGTTGACACTGGCATGCAGTTCCCGGATTCCAGTGGCACGATGTTGACAGACATGGCCGAGAAGGGCGTTGATCGCGAGGCCGTTAATCTGGTGGTCACAACGCATTTGCATCCCGACCACGTTGGTTGGAACCTGACCAATGGTGAACCAACGTTCCCGAATGCCCGGTATCTGATGCCCAAGTCTGATTGGGATTACTGGACCCAACCCGATGTTCTCGCCGAAGCTGCCCATATTCAAGAACAGGTCATGCCATTGCAGGGTCTGAACATCGCAGACCTGATGGAGGATGACTACCGGATCACCGATGATCTGACCACAGTCTCCACACCAGGGCACACTCCCGGCCATATATCCATCGTGATCGTGTCCAATGGGGAGCGCGGATTCATTCTGGGCGATGTTGCTCACAGCCCGGCTCAAGCCCATCAAACGGACTGGAACGCAGGCTTCGACATGGACGGAGAGACTGCTCGCAAGACCCGTCACGCGACCTTCGATCAACTGGAAGCCGACGGCTCGCTGGTGGCGTCCGGGCACTACCCAGCGCCTGGGTTCGGCAGGTTCGTTCGTGACGCTGGTCGCCGAATCTGGCAGGGAGTCTGATTCCGGGCCTGGCACGTATCATATCAATGGAAGAGAACGAAGCCCGTTTCATCGGCAGACAGAAGGTCGCGCATCTGGCGTCTGCTGATGGGACTGCCGCGCCCCACGTCGTGCCCATATGTTTCGTGCTGGAAGCAGGAATAATCTACACGGCAATAGACGCCAAACCGAAGCGGGTTGATGCTCGCGGATTGCGACGCGTCCGAAACATCCTGGAGAATCCGCAGGTGGCGCTGGTGTTTGATCGGTACGTCGAGGACTGGGGCCGGATCGGCTATGTGATGGTGATGGGGCGGGGAACATTGACGGAAGACGAGAACGAGAGGCTGATGGCCGAACGTGCCCTGCGCGATAAGTATCCGCAGTACCACGAGATGCTGCCCGTGGGATGCCCGGTCATCAGGATAACACCATCGCGGGTCGTTTCATGGGGAAACCTCGACCCTGACGATAAAGTGGCGCCTGGCCATACCTCCTCGTCATCATGAGAGTCTCCTGGGCGATGGCTCTTATGATCGCGGCGTTGGCGGCGACCGTTGCTTGTTCCGGTAGTCCCGACGTGCCCAACGAGATAAGGGCCCTGGCCGAATTGGACAGGGGCTTGCAATTGCAGGAAGCGGGCAACTTCCAGAAGGCGCTTGAAGCATACGATGCTGCCGTGAATCTAGACCCGCAACTGGCCGAGGCATACGCTCGACGGGGCGATGTGTTCATCCAATATTCGGATATGAATGGCGCTCTGGAGCAGATTAACCAGGCATTGAATCTGGACCCGGAACTGGCAATCGCATACAACTATCGGGGCCTCATAATGGCGACGGGCAACGATGTTGACGGAGCGCTACTGGATTTCTCAGAAGCGATCAGGCTCAACCCGAACCTGGTTGAGGCGTACCTGAATCGCGGGAGGCTATTCATCGAGCAACAGGACCTCGAATCAGCGATTGACGACCTGGATTCGGCTGTGGAATTGGAACCTATGTCTCCAAACCTGTTCCTCAACCGGGGCAGGTTACATATGCTGGTAGGGAACCTGGACCAGGCGGCTGCCGACCTGGAGCAGGTGCTGGCGATCACGCAAGAAGAAGTCTATGTTGTCGCGGCAAAAGAGTTGTTGGCTTTGATTCAATAGGCGATTGGCCCCCTCCGTCGATTACGAGCAGAGAGTAGGCGATCAGACTTGGCGCAGTACGCGAAAATTCTGAGGATCCCAGACGCCTGGCAAGGTGCCGTTCGCGCCAGCGACATCCTCTGGCTTGCCGTAATGTCCTTGATGCTGTCCCTGGCACTGCTGACGTTTTCCAGTTATGTCGCCGCGTTGCCATTGATACGGGAGGAGTGGGGACTCTCCAACACTCAGGCTGGGGCGATATTCTCGGCGTATCTGGCGGGGTACGCAGTGTCAGCCCTGTTCGTAATCCCGCTGACAGACCGAATTGCGCCCGCAACAGTTTTCACTGTGTCAGCAGTGGTCACGGTGAGCGCCAGTATCGCGTTCCCGCTGATCGCCAATGACATGTACACCGCGTCTTTGTTGCGGGTGTTCTCCGGATTGGGGCTGGTCGGGATTTATATGCCGGGATTGCGCATCATATCTGAACGTTTCTCCTCTGGAGGCCGGGGAGCGGCAATGGGCTTCTACGTCACCGCGTTTTATGGCGCAAATGCGATTTCGCTGTCCCTGACCGGAGCATTGATGGCCCGGTTCGAGTGGCGCGACGCGTTCACAGTGCTGGCGTTGATCTCGGCCCTCAGCATCCCATTGGCCTATTTCGCAACCAGGAATGAAAAGGCCAGAAGGCTCTCAACTTCGACAGGTCTGCTGAATCTGAAGGTCATTCGAAATAGGACCGCCGGAGCCTACATGCTAGGTTACTCTTTCCATGCTATGGAGTTGTACGCTGTCAGGGTGTGGCTGCCGGGGCTACTGGCGGCGGTGCTGATTGCCAACGGAGAGGGGACCAACGAAGCCACGGTGAAGGCTGCAACAGTAGGCGGCCTCGCGCTGGCGGCAGGCTCGGTGGGGCCGATTATCGGGGGCGCGATTTCGGATCGTCTTGGCAGAGCGCAGACTGCCGCCGCGATATTCGCTCTTAGCGGACTGTGCTCCTGGATCATTGGCTGGGCCGGAGGATTTCCGTGGCCGGTTGTGGTCGGGATTTCGGTCGTGTATGGCTGGGCAATATCTGCCGATTCTTCGATTTACTCCACGGCAATCACCGAATCGGCAAGTGTGGAAGACCTGGGCTCGACGATGGCATTGCAGGCGTTCCTCGGATTCATGAGCGGTGTGGTCGGACCGGTGTTGGTGGGCGGGGTCTTAGATATCTTCCCGGAAAACCTGGAGTGGAAGATGGCGTTCTCGGCTGTGGGAATAATGGCCGTCGTGTCGATTCCAGTCCTGCTCAAGGCAGGCGACCCGAAACGAACACCGAAAACTTGAACCCAGGAGGGTGATGTGTCTCTAGAAGAGCAAAAAGCTATCGTCGAGAAGTTCTGGGACTGCTTCAACCTAGCACGCTCCCAGGATGCTGTTGCGATGATGGCCGAAGACGCCGAATTCATCGTCACGGGGACGACTCCTTTGTCGGGCACAAAGTCAGGCAGTAGGGCGGTCCAAGAACACTTCGACCGGTTCGGCTCTTTCTTGGAGCCTGGAGCGCGTATGGACGTTTTGAATCTTGTGGGCGAGGCGGACACGGTTGTGTGTCTCTCCCGAGGCAGGATGCGAGGTCGGACGGGGTTAGATTACAACCTGTTGTATGCCTTTGTGTTCGAGTTCTCCGATGGCCTCATACAGCGCGTCACCGAGTACCTGGACACTTCGGCGGTCGAGACTGCGTTGTTTGGCAAAACGATTTCCTGAATTGACCTTCCCGTTGTTTGAGAATAACCGCGCGCTCAACTATAATCGTTGCAGATATAATTAGAGGTAACAATCAAATGTCCATTATTCGCCGC
>JASLRP010000397.1 GCA_030743915.1 SAR202 cluster bacterium
ATCCTCCGGTCTCCTTCTCATTACCAGCGCAGCAGGGATTCCGGTCAACCAGTATCCGATTCCGACCGCGAGAAGCCCGGTCCGCCAATCTGTTGTGGCAATCAGCCACACTAATGCTGGGACCAACAGACCACCCAGTCCGGATCCAGCCGACATTATCGCAATGGCCCTTGTTCTCTTGGTAACGAACCAATTCGCGACCGTCGTTGTGACTACCAGGAATGTCCCGAATGACAGGCCAATCGTGATGAGACTGAATGCAACGTAGAACTGCCACAGGTTATGAATGCGGCTCAGAAGCACAAACCCGAGTCCGGTTGCGAAGATGCCGGACAGCATGACCTTTCGGGGTCCGAATTTGTCGATGAACCAACCGACGAAAGGCGAGATCGCCCCAGACTCGGTCCTCTGGAGGGACACGGCGCCAGCGGTGAGGGCGCGGCTCCAGCCGAAGTGCTCGACGATAGGATCAAAAAACGCCCCGAAGCCCTGCCAGAAAGTCCCGGAAGTGTAGGCCTGGCTTGTGGAGCCCGCTATGACTATCCACCAGCCATAAAAAATATTTCTACTTTTCGGTTTCTGTGTTTCGTCAGTGGAGGAGTCTGGTGTTCCGACTGCCAAACTGGGCTTTGACCTCCGCGTTCAATGATGCAGCGCAATTTGTGAAATATGTTGCACATTTTACGCCCCGTGACAAATAATGTAAATCGGTTTCGGCCACCATCTTCGGTAATCGCTCGAGGATCGCCGGAACAGTTATTCTCGAGATTGACTGATAGCAAAACGCCTCGACTAGACGAATCCGGTCGAGGCGTTTGATCATCTCGGGAACTTGGTCATTGCCAGAGAACTACCCGAACGGGAAGGGCATCATCTCAACAGGGACTTCGATCAGGCTCGGAGCCTCGATGGCGAGTGCTTCATTTACGGCTTCTTCCAGGGCATCAGCGCCTTCGGCTCTCACACCCCGCGCTCCGTAGGCCTCGGCCAGCTTCACAAAGTCAGGATTGTGAACTTCTGCGCCGATAGTCCGACCTTCGAAACGGGTCAACTGGTCTCTCAGCACGTTGCCGTACGCGTTGTCGTTGAACACCACGACGACGGCGTTGATCTCATGCTTGACCGCGGTGGCCAACTCCTGGGAGTTGAACATGAATCCGCCGTCGCCGGAGATAGCGACCACAGGTTTGTTAGGCTGAGCGACTTTGGCGCCCAGCGCGGTGGGGTAGGCAAAGCCCAGGTTGCCATAGTACGAGGAGGTCAGGTAGGTGCGTGGCTCGTAAATCGGGAAGTTATTCCGGCTGTAGTACCCGATCTGCGTCATTCCGGAGATCACGATGCCGTCGTCAGGGATTGCGTTTCGCAGGGCGCGGGTGAGAGATTCCTGTGGTTCCACATGGGGGCCTGATTCGTCCAGTTGGGCTTTTAGCGCCACCATCTCGTCCTGGCGGTTTGCCCTGGGACTGCTGGTCGCAGAGATGATCTTGTGTATTTCGGCGAGAGTTCGACCGGCATCGCCCACGAGACCATATGTGTCGGCGTAGTTTCGTCCAATCTCTTCTTCGTCGATGTCGATCTGGATCACTTTCTGCGACAGCATGTCGGGGGAGGCCAGACGAGTGCCGACGGCGACCACAACGTCATGGTCTTTCATCTGAGCCGCCATGACGTCGCTGCGGAACCTGACGCTGCCAATCGCCAGATAGTGACGATCGGATATGGCGCCTTTGCCCTCGGCAGTTGATATCACTGGCGCTTGCAGGTGCTCGGCCAACTTGACCAATGCCTCGGTGGAATCAGATGAAACCGCGCCGCCTCCAACGAATATCAGCGGATTAGAGGCTTCAGATATCATCTGGGCGGCTTCGCGAATCCGATTGGAGTCCGCAGCGGGGCGCTCGTAAATGCCCGGCTCCAACAGGTCAACTTCAGAGACCTGTTCCAAGGTCTCTGGCGGAATCTCGATCTCCACAGGTCGGGGACGGCCAATCTGCAACTGGTGGAACGCCTCATGGACAGCCTCGGGGACCTCGGCGGCGTCCATGATTCGGTGCGCCCACTTGGTGACGGGTTTGATGGTGTCCATCTGGTCGTTGATCTCGTGAAGCATGCCACGGTCAACGCCGATCAGCTCTTTCTGTATCTGACCAGCCACGACCAGCACTGGCGATGAGGCCGCATAGGCGTTGCCGATTCCGGCGCTGGCGTTCTGGAGGCCAGGACCCGGGACCACAAGCGCGGTGCCGATGCCGCCGCCTGCGCGGGCGTAACCATCGGCCATATACGTGGTGGCCTGTTCGTGTCGTGTGTTGATGAATCGGATTCCCGGCTCGCCGTGAAGGCCATCCATCAAGTGATACAACTGCACGCCGGGCAGTCCGAATATTACGCGGACGCCTTCGCGATATAGCGATCTTGCCAGGGCCTGTCCGCCTGTCATCTTGGGCATATAATTACTTCTCCTGTTTCCACCTGATGTTGATTTCTGAGGTGTCCGTTTAGTCTGCGGAACTTTTGTTTTCGTAGTCCGTGACTGCTTTTTGAAGCGATTTTTGTTGCATGACCTGAAGTTCGTCCCGTATATCGACAGACTGTTGCTGAGATTTTCTAAGGCTGACTAGCGAACCCTGGAACTCGGGCATCACGTATCGGGCCACCAGTTCGTAACTGTGCAGCACCTGTTCTCGGGTGCCCCATTCGGTTGCCTGAATCATGAGACCACCGAAACCGCCTGAGGACTCGTCCAGTCGATGAATGTGTTCTATCAGGTCGTCTGGAGTGCCGACGCACCATGCGCCTCGCTCGACCATCTCGTCGACAATCTGATTCTGCGGTCCGTCGTAAGCAGCGGCCATTCCCAGTGTCTGCTCGAAGTATTCTCGCTGATAGGCCCCAGCCCGCTCGCGCGCTTGAGCCATCGCTTCCTTTTTGCTCTCGGCCAGATGCACGTGGGTCACCAATCGCCACTCGTTGCGGTCCATGACGTTGCCGTATTCCTCAGCCGTGTCTTCCGCGATTTTCCAGAAGTCCTTCATGTCGCGGGCGTATCCTCCGCCTCGAACGACGCTGACCGATAGAACTCCCAGGCCGTGCTTTCCCGCCAAGACCATGCCAGAAGGCGACTGCGCGGCGGCGGCGGCGATGGGGAAATGAGGTTGGGTGTATGGCCGAAGATGCAATTGGGCTTTATTCAGCGTGAACCACTCGGACTCGTAGGTGATGGGATCAGTTTCGGTCAGTAGGCGTTTGATAACGCCCAGAGACTCATCCATGCGCTGACGCTGGGTCGGAGGGTCGATCCCCAGCATGTAGGCGTCTGATATCAGAGCGCCGGGGCCGACTCCCAGATTTACGCGTCCCCGCGTCATGTGATCGAGTTGCACCATGCGATTGGCCACCATCATCGGGTGGTGGTAGGGGAGGCTGATGACCCCCGTGCCCAGCCGGACGTGCTTGGTGCGCTCGGCG
>JASLRP010000398.1 GCA_030743915.1 SAR202 cluster bacterium
TTACCGAGTTTCGCAAGATAGCCAATCTCGCCGAGTCATTCTACATACCGGTCAGTCCACATGACGCCAGCGGCCCCATCAACATCCTGGCGGGGGCGCACTGCATGATGACCGTGCCCAACTTTTACAATCTGGAGTTCAACCACGCAGCGCTGAACGTTCACGACGCGCTGATCTCGCCCAAGCTGGATATTCGAAACGGCGTGCTGCATCTCTCAGAGAGTCCTGGCCTGGGCGTGGAACTGGACGTGGACTTCATCGAGGCGCACCCGGACCCCGACTGGCAGTAGCGTTGCCGAGATCGCCTTAATCGATGGCGACAACCGGCTCCACAACTCCTTCATCGGCGGTGAGGAGCATGCCTCGACCGACGTTGTTTCTCATGCGCCCGTACTCGGAGCTAAGCTCAGCCCCAGCCAGAACGATGAGACTGCTTACGTAGGCCCACAACAACAGGACGATTACGGGAGTTATCGAGCCGTAAATGTTCTGGTATGTCGAGCGTTCCAGGTAGAGGATGAAGAGGTTCTTTGCCAGTTCGAACAACACCGCGCCCAGCACGGCGCCGGGCCAGATGTACTTCCAGTAAGTCTTGGTGTTGGGCATGAATTTATAGATCAACAGGAAGATCATCAACACCAGGACAAAAGAGAATCCCTGGAGCAGAATCTGGCCGATCTGTTGGACCAGAAAACCTAAAACTGGCACGTCGTATTGCGACAGGGATTCTGCTGTGCGGACCACGGTGGCGCTGCTGAATGACAAGGCAAACAGCAGGCCAACCCCAAGAGCCATCACAAGCTGACGTGGCTTGCCTTTGTATATTGGCCTGTCGGTATGGATGTCCCAGGCCCGGTTGATCGACCGGTTTAGAGCGCCGAATATCGCGCTTCCCGACCACAACATTCCGATCACAGAGAACAAACCCAACGCGCCCCGCAGTCCCAACGCGGCGTCGATGTTGTCCTGCACGAACAGGTCAGAGCCGGGCAGGAAACCGCCGGTTAGCTCCACTACCTGCGTCTGAATATCCTCAGACTCAAGAAAGAAACTCAAAATGGCGATCAGCCCCAGCAGCAGGGGAAACAGCGAAAACAGAGCGTAATAGGCCACCCCTGCCGCCATGTGAGAGACATCGTCATCGGAGATTTCCCTGACGGTGCGGATCGTCAGCCGGATAAAGAATATCTGGCCGATGCGTCGCACCGCGCTGCCAAATCGCCTGTCGGCAGCGCTCGAAATTCGCCGGAAGGTGGAGTTTATGAATTCGTCTGGAATCATGTCCGATCAGTCGCTGAAGATCGGCGCCCTCAGTCATCGCGAGCGCCCATGTATTGAGGTTAGCATAGGCGCCCCGGCTGAGGTTCAAAAATTCCAGATGACGGTTACGACAACGCCTCCCGGAAAGCGGTCACAATCTCGTCGTTGCTCTGCCTCAGAAGGGTCGTGTTGACCGTCAAATGATGGCGGCCATAGTCGTCCGGCGTGGTGGGGATGAAAATCCAACTCTCCCTTAAGCGATCCGCCAGCGCGTCGATGTCGATGTCGATGGAAGCGTCCAGAGTCAGAGGGAAGATGTTGGAGCCGTTTTCGTACTGTTCTACCTGAATTCCGCCGATCTCATTCAATCTATCGAAAAGAATTCGTCCCTGAGACATTGCCAATGCGAACCGTTCCTCGAATCCGTCGATTCCATCCAGCGCCAGCGCCGCCGCGAACGCCGAGGACGACAGGCCGGAACCGAACATTCGCCTGTCGTGATATAGGCCCTCGCAGAACTCCTCAGTGCCAGCCAGGATCGCCCCGAAGGGAGCGCCGAAGTATTTGTACATCGAGACGTACACGGTATCGAACAACGCCGAATACTCCTTGGGGTTGACTCCGCTGGCGCCGCACATCATATACAGCCTTGCGCCGTCCAGGTGAGAGCCGATATCATGCTCACTGCAGAAATCGGTCATCTCCTTCATCTCCTCCAGAGGCATCACCTGTCCGCCCTGCCTGCGCACTGGTGACTCGATCATCATCGAGCCCACAGAATTAGAAACTCTGCCTGTCTCTGAGCGCGTGACCGCCGCCTCAAGCTGGGACATCGTGAAGAACGCCTCATCCTGCGCCAACGGGACCATGTGTATGCCGCTGAGTTGCTGAACGCAGTCGCCGGTGTCGTTGTAGAGGTGACTCTGCTCCTGCACCACCGCCCTGGGTTTCAGGCCGCACAGCCTGCGCAACGCCAGATGATTGCCCAGCGTGCCCGTGGGCATGAACACTGCCGCTTCCTTGCCCAATTCCCGAGCCATCCTCTGCTCGAGTTCCTCCACCACGCCTCCGAGGGTGTAGGTGTCGGACGCTATCCCGCCATTCTGCTGAATGGTCACGAGCTTGGACAGCATGGAGTCCGGAGTCTTCGGCTCTCCATCACCCGAAAACACGACCGAGGTTGCAGAATCGTTTGGTTGTCGCTGGCTGGCTGTTGTGTACTCGGGCTTTGGCTTCTGAGTGTCCGATACGTTCATTCCGTCTTTCTCCCTGGCTTGTGGTCATCGACGCAGGTTGGTCTCCGATGATATGGACACATCCGCAATGTGTCAACGGATGCCTACCTCTGGTTCCCGGCAACCATTGACACTCCAACAGACTCAACGTAATATCGTTTGCCGAACCTACTCCATCCCAGGAGCGCTCCATGCCCCACGTTCGCCTGAAATGCACAGCCTGCGACGGCCTACACGACTCCAGTATGAACACCATCCAATGCCCCGATTGCGGTGCGCCGTTGGACGTCTTCTACGAATCTGATTGCCAGTCTGGAGATCATACGTGGGCAGGCATCCCCATCCCGATGCCATACCATCAGGCAGAGCATTCCGCGACGCTGGGAGAGGGTAACACTCCGGTCGTGCCGGTGAATTGGGCTGCCAAGGAGGTCGGACTTCGGAGCGTCGAGGCCAAGCTGGAGTACATGAACCCCACAGGCTCGTTCAAGGACCGGGGAACTGCGGTCATGATGTCGGTGGCAAAGGAACTGGGAGTGACAGAGGTCGTCGAGGACTCGTCGGGCAACGCCGGAGCGTCGGTGTCCGCCTACGCGGGCAGGGCAGGAATCACGGCCCACGTGTTCGCTCCCGCCAACGCGCCCGAGGCGAAACTCCAGCAGATAAGAGTTTACGGCGCCCAGACCCACTCCATCGAAGGCCCGCGAGAGGCCACGACCCGGGCGGCAATCGACTATTATCAACAGCGCGGGCTGGTTTACGCTTCCCACAACCTCAGCCCCTACTTTCTGGAAGGGACCAAGACCTTCGCCTACGAGTTGGCGGCTGGGCCGGTTGGTGTTCCCGATCACGTAATCATCCCTGTGGGCAACGGGGCACTGTTCATCGGAGCGTGGAAGGGTTTTCAGGAATTGCTGGCGGCAGGGCGTATCGACAGGATGCCCAGGATGCACGCCATCCAGGCTGACGGAGTGATGCCCGTGGCGGCGGCGTTCGCCGGCGATTCCTGGACTTTGGAGGACAGCAAGCCGACCATCGCAGGGGGCATCTCAGTGGCGACCCCTCCTCGAAAACAGCAGGTTCTGGACATCCTGCGCGCCAGCGGAGGACGATCCGTAGCCGTTGATGACGAGTCGATCGTCCGATGGCAGAAGGCGTTGGCATCCAGAGAGGGTATCTACTGCGAGCCGACCTCAGCGGCGGCCTTCGCCGGCTTGCAGCGCCTTGCAGAAGAATCCCATATCGCGCCAGAAGACCGGGCACTGGTGGCCGTGACAGGCTTCGGCTTGAAGGACGCTCCGCCAGTTTAAGAACGGCGACCAAACACTGATATTTCGACTCAGGAGGCAACATGGATCCCGCGCCAAAAATGACGTTGTCGAGTGTAGTGCTCGGCGCGCCCGACGCAAGAGAGCTAGCGGCGTTCTACCAGCAAATATTCGGATGGACAGTGGTGGAGGACGAGCCGGATTGGGTGAGGCTCAGGCCTCCAGATGACGGCCCAGGATTGTCGTTTCAGACCGAGACGGGGCACATCCGGCCTACTTGGCCTGCCAACCCCGGCGATCAGCAGATGATGATGCACCTGGACATCGAAGTTGACGATCTCGACGCTGCCGGAGCGAGCGCAGTTAGCGCGGGGGCCATCCTTGCAGAGTTTCAGCCCCTTGACGGTGTGAGAATCTATTTCGACCCTGCCGGACACCCTTTCTGCCTGTTCATCAGTTAGGACGGCATCGTTGGCCGTGTTGCCCGGCCAGACACAAAATTACCCATTCAGAAGTATGTCGCGGGTGAGTTCCATCTGTCCGTGATGCTGCGCCAGTTCTTCAAGCGTGTGAATCAGGGCCGCTCCTTGCGTCCAGCCCTGATATTCGGTGGCCAGCGGGAAGTATTGCTGATTCGGGCCTGTTGGAGGCGGCTGATCGCCCTGCACGTGCTGCACGTCCTCGCGAAGCTGACGCTTCAAGTCCTCCACAGACTTTCGGAGGTCTGCGGCGTTGCCTGTGGCGACGAACTCAGAGGGCCGGTCCCGCTTGAAATCGCGGTCTGCCAGATGCACCCCTATCCAGTAATGGCATACGGCTACGCTGTGATAAAGAATGGCATAGGGTGAGTTGGCGCCAGGAAGATCGGGATTTGTGTTGGCCAGATCATCGCCGAGACCTTCCACAATTCCCAGCATCCCATCCAGGGCGCGGTCAACAAACAACATGAAGTCGTCTTGCGAAATTTCCATTGATGATATCTCCCGTAATCTAGCTCACAGCCTCGAAAGCCTTGCGGAACCCGTCCAGCGAACCCGCCAGCGTCTCATCCGTCACACAGTAGGACAGCCGGAAGTATCCGGGCGAACCGAACCCTCTGCCCGGCACAACCAGCACATTGCTCTTCTGAAGCTCGGCGGTGAACTCCACATCGTCCTCAATGGGAGACTTGGGGAACATGTAGAACGCGCCCTGTGGCATCGGCATCTCGTAGCCAATATCCGTCAGGTTTTGGTACATGAAATCCCGCTTGTCCTGGTACTGCTGGACATCCACAGTCACCGATTGCAGGTTTTTCACAAGATACTGAATCAGCGCGGGAGCGTTAACGAACCCCAGAGTGCGATTGCAAAACACCAGCCCGTCCATCAACTCCGTCTTGTCGTCGTAGTCAGGGTGGGCCGCCACGAATCCGATGCGCTCCCCAGGCAGAGCCAGGTCTTTAGAGTGGGATGTTGCGACAATGCTCCGCACGTGATGATCGAAGATGTGCGGATACTCCAGGCCATCGAACAGTATCTTGCGGTACGGCTCGTCGCTGACCAGGAAAATCTCCCTGTCAAACTCCTTCTCCTTGCTCTGGATAATCTCGCCCATCCGAGCGAGAAGCATGGTGCTGTACAGCACGCCAGAAGGATTGTTGGGCGAGTTCAGCAGAACGATTTTCGTATGCTCTCCGATAGCGCTCTCGAAGGCGTCCATATCCGGCAGGAAATCATCGCCAGGAGGCACGACCTTGCACGTCCCGCCGTGATTATCGGCATAGAAGAAGTACTCCACGAAGTAGGGAGCGAAGATCACGACCTCATCTCCGGGGTCCAGAAGGGTCTTGAGGATGACGTTCAGGGCGCCGCCGGCCCCGCAGGACATAATGATCTCATTGGCCGTGAAATCCAGGCCTGTTTCCTCGCGAAGTTGAGCCGCCACCGCGTCGCGGGTCTCGACGAATCCGGCGTTGGGCATGTAACGATGGAGGCCTGAAATCGGATTCTCGGCGACCCGTTTCAACTCGTCGAAGAACTCCTGAGGAGGCTCCATGATCGGGTTTCCTAGGGAGAGATCGAAGACGTTCTTCTCGCCGAACTGCTGTTTAAGGGAAATCCCTTCCTCGAACATCTTGCGAATCCACGAACCCTGCTCCATGAAGTCTCTGATCTTGTTGGATACTGCCATGACGCCCTCTCGGATGAAAGATGTGCGCTCGCGAGGCGCGAGGCTCCGCGAATGTACCGTGTGGAATCGCGGCTGTCAACATCCGCTTGACACCCCAACAGGCTTTGGATACGCTTAAATAGCCACCCCATGTGGGCCTGTAGCTCAGTGGTAGAGCGGTCGGCTCATAACCGATTGGTCACAGGTTCGAACCCTGTCGGGCCCACCAGTATTCCAACTTCATTCATTGCATACTTATGAAGTGGAGGATCTTTTGCCTTCCAATCGCCAATCACGACACGGTTCTTGGCTCAGGTCCGGCTTGAAGCCCCTTCTTCGCGAATTTCCCTTTTCTTGGGTCGTCGCCTAGCCCACCTTTTTTGCTCCTCGCGCGTAATCAATCCTCGATGAGCATCATCATGGTGGTTCGGACAGATGTACACGATATTTGTGCGAATGTTGCGCGAGGGGTCCTCGTCCACGTGATGAAAGTGGTTTCGTGTTTTGCGGGCACAGTCAGGATGTTCACATACTCCATTTGACCGTTCAGTCACGAATCGGCGGATGTCAGCCGGAATGTGAACGCGCTCTTTCGAACGATTGCTCCGACTACTAGAAGTCCACCATTGGCCGATAGCATCTAACGCGCCCGTGGTTGCAGCAACTACGACACTTCTGAACCCGGAGTATCGAAAACTAAGCCCAACAATTATAGCGATCAATAGTGGCGGAACAATCCAAACCCATGCTCCGTATTCACCAGCGAGCACAACCATACTCAATAACAATACGATCGTTGCAATGACAATTATCGAACCAAGGGTTTGTTTCGCTTGTTTTGTCACAATGCCTTCCTATTTAACCTCAGTCGAAACTCAGCTTCGTGCATTCTGATGCCTTGCGTACACGAATAATTGATATTGTACGTTATCCATGATGAACTTGGGAATGTGATGGCATGATATCACCAATATATTGGCTATCGAAGCATCCCACGTTTCATGCGCAACGGCGGTCAGCGTCATGACCAGATGCTTCGATCTGCTCAAAATGATGTTGGCGTGCCCGAAAATTTCGTCGCGACGAAACTGACAAGAACGCCGAACACTTTGACCACCAAGAATTGGTACAATTCATTCGTTCGCTAGAATGAATCAAAAATAGGACAAGGGTGGATGACGGGGAAAATTCGAATCGCAAGACCAGCATTAATCACACTAGTGACCCTGATCTTCCTGGGAATAGGCATTGGCGGCTTTCCAGGCCCGACAGGCCCAGTCTCTGCGCAAACGAGCGAAGAAAGCTTCGAGATATTCCGAGGGCAGTCCGAACCCTTCGAGTTGGCGGTTGCCGTTTCTCCCAGGACTCCTGTCGTCGGGGCCGTCCACTTCTCGGTGGAGTTGTTGGACGCAGCATCGCAGAAAAGCGTCACGGATGCCCGTGTTCTGATCGTCGCCCACGACGAGGACGATGTCCCTGTCATTCAGACCCTGGCTGTGAACACGCCCCTGGCGCCCGACTCCTACGAAGGCAATCTGACCTTCGAGCTTCCGGCGCGCTGGTCTCTTAGAATAGAGGTAGACAGCCCCAGCCTCGGCTCGGCGACGTTCAGAGCGCCCCTTGTTCTGAGGTCGGGAACGCCCATAGAAAACCCGATGGGCACATGGATTTTCTTGCTGGTGTTTGCGGCAATAGTAGGCGGCACAATCTATGTCGGGTTCAGCGCCAGGAAGGCGCAGCGGCGCAGAGCTGCGGCCTAGTCCAAGACGTCGTTCAGCACCAGTGATTCACCTTCTTCGTGGAACGTCACCGTCACCATGTTCCCCTGAAGCATATGCTCCCGTAGATGGCTGGGCGTGAATCCGGTGAAAATCCGGTTCCCAGCCTCCAGAAGGTAGGACTCTCCTGTTTCTGTCTCCACCGTGATGGACTCGACCTCCAGCAGCGAGGCCGCCTTGACGTCCGTCAAATGGCCTCGGACCGTGCGTTCGTCGCCGGATGTCGACGTTCCGTCCCCTCCTCCGCAAGCCAACGCCACCGCAAACATGCCCGCCAGAATCATCAGCTCTATTTTGGCCATCATCGGTTATCCGAAGAAACCTGGACATAAAACAACTTGCCTGTCCAGAGGGGGGTTTCGTACCGTTGTGTCAAGGATATTTTTGATATGCGTCTAATACTTTTCTCAGCTTTGTTCATTGTTGGACTCGCCCTTTGGGGCGTCACCTCCACGGTTCCTGCCGTCCAGGCCCAAACGCCTTCGGATCGACTCACTGTGCTCATTATCGACAGAGGGTCGATTCAGAGCAGCCAGGAATACATCGATCTCATTAACTCATTTTTCGGCCTGTTTTTCAAACTCAAAGAGGGCCAGCCTTTTGTGTTCATCCAGTTGGATGACCCGACCGTCCCCCTCGGCCCCGTCGAGACAGACCGAACCGACTTCAACGATGTCCGCGCCCAGCTCGACGAGGCGCTGTTGGCGACCAGCACGCCCAGTGTCGGGCTGGCCGGAACGCTGGCCGAAGTGTACAACCTCCTGAACGGTCTCAGCGCCAGCGCAGAGTCCGTCATCTACTTCGTAACTGCGTCGGACGCCGCCACCAATCCGGTAGACGCGTTCGACAGGCTCCGACCAGTCTTGAATCTCCATGTCGAGGCAGGGTGGCCTGTGTTCACAATCGCGATGCCAGGAACGGACCCTGGATTCAGGAGCGTCCTGAAAGATGTTTCGGACACGACCGACGGCGAGTCCTATTCACTGACCGTGCCGGATGGCATGAGAGATTTTGCCGACAGGACCCTCCGGCTGGATGGCAAGGGATCACTAAACAAGGTGGGCGGCGGCACGCTGGACCCGGACACGGTCCTTGAGATGAACTTGAACATCGCGCCCGGCACCGATAAGACCAACATGATGTTCTTCAAAGGCAACCAGGTTACAGCCTTCCGATTGAAGAACCCCGGCGGCTTCGAGGCGTCCTCCGGCGACCGAACGTCGTCATCCATTATCGAGCTCCCCAATCTGGTCATGTGGGAGCTTGTGGACCCGGTGGCCGGACAGTGGCAGATGGAGGTTCGAGGAATCCGAGGCCAGATTTCGGCCTGGGTGTTCTCCACCAACAAGTACACGCTGGGCCTCCAGGACTTCGGGGCCGTCCCTGTTGGCGAGCCGACTACCATTACCGCATTCATCAATGACAATGGAACGCGCACATCAGTTGAGGACGCCAACCTCTCGGCAAAGGTGACTGCGCCAGACGGGTTGTCGATTATCCACAACCTCAACGACGCCGGCGTCGAGGGAGACGCCGTGCCTCAGGATAGTTACTATGCGGTGACAATTCCACCGCTGACCGCCGAGGGCGAGTACCGCGTGGAACTGGAGCTTTCGTGGCCCGGTTTCGAACACACCATCCACGCTCGCGGTTCCTTTGAGGCCCAGTCTTTCCCCAATCTGTCTGTCGAGGTTGAGCAAACGGAACTGCTTCAGCCCGGAGTGCGGACCAAGATTGCGACTGTGTTCGCCAACATCAACGGCCAGCCCTTCTCTGTGCTAACCGAAGACATAACTCTGGACCTGGCGACCAACGCGGGCGCGGCGGGCAACGTCGAGCTTGTCCCGCAGAGCATCATCACCCAGGGTCGAGCTTACATGTACGACCTGTTCTACACTCCAGGGGCAGAAGCGTTCACCACGGTGATCATGCGCCTGAACCTTGATTATGCGGGCCGAACGCATCTTTTCACCACCGACACGTTGATCCTGTCGTCATACCTGCCCACGCCGGTGCCAGCGCAGCCGGTCCTGGTCCCCGTGGCGACGACTGTGCCCCGTCCAACCCCGGCTCCGGTTCCCACTACCGTTCCGACTCCTGTGTTAACCGAAAGCTCGCCGCCCGTTGCGTTGATCGTCGTGTTGGCAGTGGTGGCTGGCATCATCCTGATACTGGTAGTTTTCTGGGTCACCCGCCCCACGCCATACGGATTCCTGTACAACGATGAGGGCGAGGTCGTGGTGGACTTCTCAGCGTTGGTGCGTCCGCCAATGTCGAACCTTGTCTCCCGCAACGCAGTCAAGGGAACGGAGGTCGGAATCCCTGGGCTGGAGGGGGTGACGTTCACGTTCCGAAGTTCCGGCGTGTTCATGTCCAGCATTCAGGTTGCCCCGGCCACAGTCAGGGTCAACAATCAGCCGCTGATCGAAGAGAGGGCCATCGACGACAGCGCCTGGATCGGCACATCGGGCAGGCTCTACAACTTCTCGACGACAGCCAGGGTTCGCACAGAACCACAATAATCCACGGCCCGTACTCGGGCCGCAGACCCTCCCTATGAAAAGTGGACACCTCATGATTTGAGGTGTCCACTTGCTTTTTCTCCGGGGGCGAACGTCGGGTCGCCTAGCTCTCCTCGATGCGAATGGTCTTTATGACATCCCCTTTTGTCCTGGCGCTCCCAGGATCGCGCAGGCTGATGTTGTTCACAACATCCATGCCGTTGGCGACCTGTCCAAACACCGAGTGGCAAGACACGCCCGGCAGGCTGCAAGGTTTCTCAGTTCCGTCAGGTAGAAGCCCATCCAGAGGAGGGGTCGGGATGAATGTGATAAAAAACTGACTTCCGTTTGTGCCTTCGCCATTCCTGATTCCGGCGTTCGCCATCGACAGGATGCCCGGCCCCGTGTGTCGGAGGTCTGCGTGGAACTCGTTGTCAAAGCGATAACCGGGACCGCCGGCGCCTGTTCCTGTCGGGTCGCCACTCTGGGCCATGAAACCCTCAAGCACCCGATGGAAGGTCACGCCGTCGTAAAAGCCCTCCCTCGCCAGAAACACGAAGTTGTTGACGGTGTTAGGGACCTTGTCGGCGTGCAACTCTATCTCAATCTCGCCGCCCTTTTCCAGTTCGATAAAGGCGGTGTAAGACTTGCTGGTGTCGATGGCCATTGCCGGAGGTGAGTCCCATTGCTTCGGCGCCGAAGATGGGGCAGGCGCGGGCGCGGGAGCTGGGGCCGATGCGGGCGCTGCTGGCGCTGCGGCGGGTTCGGACTCTTCATCATCCGAACTGCATGCGAGGGCGGCCACTGTGAGGATTATCAGCGCAGCGGCCAGGAGGTAGCGTGTGTTCCAACGTTTCATCTGTGCTTCTCGCCTTCCTGAATATTTTGTGTCTGCGGCGTCGGCAGCGCCGAGTCGCCCATCGCCATTTCTCAGGCTTGAGATATTCTACTGTCTTTGTTGCTCTTGCGCCACACCCTGGTGTTTTGGAACTGTCTCAGACAAATCTTGACAATCCCGATCACTCGATTGTCTTGAACTTTCGCCATTGCCTCTGTCGCGCCACCAGAGCGACCTGAGGGTATTGTCTCCAGAAGTGGGTGCCAGCAACCACAAAGGAAAGGAGCAGGCAAAGCAGTATTTGGCCCATCGGTTGAAACGTCCCAATCGTCAGCCCGTTCAACAGCACAAACACGCCCGTCATTGACCAGACGGCGTGTCGAGTGGAGACATACAGCGCCCCTCCGAACACCACGGTGATTGCGGTCAGTTGCCACAACATCAAGGCCGAAATTCCCAGCACAGTGGCGGCTCCCTTGCCTCCTCTGAAACCCAGAAATGGCGAGAAGTTGTGCCCCAATGTCGCCAGAACCGCCGAGCCATACACCGCCAGCGCAGGCGCGCCCAGCCGTTGAGCAATGAACACCGCCACTGCGCCTTTGCCGGAGTCAACAAGAAGCACGAACAACCCTGCCCTTTTGCCCATCTGACGGTACGCGTTGAGAGCGCCGGCATTGCCGCTTCCGGCTTCCCTGATGTCTCTTCGTCCAAACATCCTTCCTATAATAATCGCCGTCGGCATTGAGCCAAGAGCGAAGGCAACCACCAGCGCGAACACCGTTTCGATCATGCAACCATCCTATGTGATCTCGCGTTTCAACTTCGATTCCGGCCATACTCTCAGGGGCCAAAACCCCGTATGCGCCTGCCCGTGTAATGGCGTCGGCTGAGCGCCAAACATTCGGGCAGCCCTCAGAAGGTATCGTAGCCAGTACCGATGAACCCGAATCTCGAATTTGAAAAGCTATGTAACAGATTCGACAAAGGTTTGATGCGCACACGCAGCCGTAGGGCGCATCAATTTTTTATCATCCTGGGCAAGCCCGGAGTCAGTCCAGTGTCAAACTATCATGGAATCGGTCTGAGAGTAATGCACAACACAGTCCCAGTTCAACAATCTGGTTGGGGATGTCACTGGTCGCAGAGGTGTCTAGCGCTGCCAGCGATTACGCGTGGGGATGAAGGGAAGACAGGTCAACAATGATAGGCAACACCAGAATGGCGGCTCCCGCCACACGGGTACTGGTAATTGACGACGGTGGCCATCACGCAGATGAACTCAAGACTGTGTTTTCCCGAAGCAGAGGCCAGTATCAGGTAAGCTGGGCATTCGATCTGGCCGACACCGTGCAGTCGGTTTACGACAATGAACACGATGTATGCCTGCTGCCGATTGACGAACCAACGCCTGTGACAGAGTACGTGACTGAGGAACGAGTCGATTTTCCCGTAATCCTTCTGACCACCAAACAGAGTGGGCCTGAAGTCTATGAGATTGCTTTCAGAAACAGGATGAAGTATCTCTCAATTGGCGACTTGCAACCGTCAGATCTGGAACACGCGATGACCCGCTCCATCCGCAAACCACTTCAGGAGCTGACCAACTACCAACAGTCCGCCGCCCTCGAAACCGCGACTGACGGCATAGCCATTGTCAACAGTTCCAGCGTCATATCCTTCGCAAACCAATCTATGGCGGACATCCACGGATATTTCAGTCCTTCAGACCTGCTCAACACAGATATTCGATCGCTTTATGCCGACGAGTACACAAACGCCGTCGGATACGCCGCTATGGAAGCGGCAAGGGCCGAAGGGAATTGGCAAGGAGAAGCCACTGGTCTTCGCTCGGACGGTTCGACCTTTCCCAAGGAGGTCACCGTCCGGGCGATGGACGACAACGGGTTCGTGTTCGTCGAACGCGATGCCACCGCCACTCACGAGCTTCGAGCCCAGCTTTACCAGTCTCAGAAGACTGAAGGCATCGGACAACTGGCAGGTGGAATCGTCCACGACTTCAACAACCTGCTCTCCGCTGTCATGGGGTACTCTCAGCTTGGCCTGGCCAAGATCGACAGAAACCATCCCATGAGAGAATACTTTGAAGAAATCGACTCCGCCGCCGAACGCGCAGCAGAGTTGACCCGACGGCTGTTGACCTTTTCTTCCAAAACCATCGCCGATCCCGAGATCGTGGACCTGAACAAGTCGATATCCGGCATCAACAGCATGCTCGTCCGGTTGATTTCGGAGGACATCGAGCTATCCACATGGTTGGAACCGGAACTGAGTCACGTTGAGGTTGACTCCGGCCAGATAGAACAGGTCCTGGTCAATCTGGTGGTCAACGCGCGCGACGCCATGCCG
>JASLRP010000399.1 GCA_030743915.1 SAR202 cluster bacterium
GTGTTCATGGATCGCGTCTGGGAGACTGCCCCCAACCCTCAGATGGGCCGAATTCAGACCAGCAACCCCTGCGGTGAAGAGTTTTTGGAGAACTATGGCAACTGCTGCCTGGGCTCCATAAACCTTGATCGCCACATCAAAGGAAACGGGTTTGATTGGGACGCCCTGGAGGACACCGTAAGGACAGCAGTCCGGTTCCTGGATGATGTCATCGAGGTCAACAGCTTCCCTCTGCCCAAGCTTCGCGAAGTCAATCTGGCAACTCGACGCATCGGGCTGGGCGTCATGGGCTGGGCCGATGCCCTGATTCGCCTCAATCTGCCCTACGACTCTCAGAAGGCCCGCGACCTGGCCGAGGAGATGGGCGGATTCATCGAGAGCACCGCCTGGGACGAGTCCCACAATCTGGCCGTCGAGCGCGGCCCGTTCCCAGAGTACCCGAATTCCGCCTTGAAAGAGCGCGGACTGCCTCCGGTGCGCAACTCCAGCATCGTCACCATCGCTCCCACGGGAACGATCAGCCGCATCGCCGGTTGCTCCAGCGGCATCGAGCCTCACTTTGCGCTGGCGTGGTGGTCCAACGTCCTGTGGAAGGACCCCGAGGGCGCGAGTTCCCGACTGCTGGACGCTCCGACCTCCATAACAGAAACCCTTCACAGAGAGTTGGGCGACGACGCTCGGGTGCGCAACGTCCTCCAGCAGATCATCGAGAATCCAGACGGAGCCGAAAGCATCCTCAAGGAGCATGGCCTCGACCCTGCCATATTCCGCACGTCCATGACCATCAGCCCGGAGGCCCACGTTCGGATGCAGGCCGTCTGGCAGCATCACGTGACCAACTCCGTCTCCAAAACCATCAACCTGCCCAACAACGCGACCATCGAGGACGTTCACAACGCCTACATGCTGGCTTGGGAGACGGGATGCAAGGCCGTGACCGTCTATCGCGATGGCTCCAAGTCCATGCAGGTGCTGGAGACCGGAGCGGAGTCGGCAGACGAGGACGACGCTTCGACCGGCAAGGAAGTCCTTATCCCCCGCCAGCGCCCGACCTCGGTCACCGGAGTCACCGACCGGATTCGCTCCGGTCACGGCAATATGTACGTCAACATAACGTTCGACGACAACGGCAAGCCCTTCGAGGTGTTCACCAACCTGGGCAAGGCTGGTGGATGCGACTCGGCGAATCTGGAGGCGGTGTCTCGGCTGGTGTCCCTGGCCCTGCGCTCCGGAATCCGGCCTGACGAGATCGTGGAGCATCTCCAGGGCATCACCTGCTGCCCAGCATGGGACGGCGGAACGCTGATCCGCTCGGCGCCCGACGCTGTCGCCCACGCTCTGGGGAACCATCTGCATGCCGACCACATCGCCCTCCAGGGTCACGGCCCCACCGAGGAGTCGAAGACGGTCGCTCAGTTGGGCCTTTTCCCGTCCAACCAGGCGGAATCTTCGACGCCCAGCGGAAGTGGCAATGGAAACGGCAACGGCCACACCGCCAGTCCCGTCGCCGCCGGCATCCGGTGCCCCAAATGCTCTGGCTCGCTGATCCCCCAGGAGGGATGCCTGAGCTGCCTGGACTGCGGATATTCAAAGTGCGAGTAGGCTCGTAGTCGGCTGACCGGTTTCATGGGCCGCCTGTCCTTGATCTCTTGGGTCGAGGACAGGCGGCCCACTTGTTTTCGGCTACAACAACGAAAGGAACCCAATATGGACAGGTTATCGTTGCTGAATATTCATCAGATTATCGCGGCTTCCTCTTGGGTTGGACTGCTATTCTGGGCTGGTGGCACTTACGTTACACAGCCTTATGTGGTGGTATTCGGGATACTTATCTGGGGACTTTGCGCCAATCCGACCGCATCGCTATTCGTTGGGAGAGTAATCTCAGGTTTTCCAAATGAGTACAGACGGCAAACGCAACGTGTGGTAGCACAACCTAGAACCTTGCCTGATCGCGTAAACAAAATCGCTTTGAAGTTAGGCTACGTTCCGCCCAAGAGTTTCAGAGTGATCGAGAGTAATCGAATGTTTGCTGATACCACATATGGCACACTTACGGTTTCTTCAAGTCTGTATGACTTATCTTGGACATCGGTGTGGGACGCGCTCATAGGCCACGAACTCTATCACAATGAAGAATTCTCAACTGGCCGCGTTACCCGTCAATTCCTGATGATAGGCGTTTTCTTTATAGCGACGTTCACCATGTTGACCTTCCTGATGGGTTCAGACAGTACACTCAGCCTGTCATTCGCGATGTTATACTCCTCGGCCGCAACGATGGTGCTCGTGTACAGTCCAATTTCACATCGTAGCGAACATAATGCAGATTTGAGCGGGGACAAAGCGGCGGGAGCAAATGCGATGGTCAACTTGCTGAATCTCGTAGATTCTTGCAACAATTCCCGCGGGACAACTGATGCAAGCATGTCGCACCCTTCTACTAGCCAGCGAATTCGAAGGCTCAATCGTCGTTAGTATGATTGTTCAATTTTGCCTGAGCGCCTGTTGCCATTACATACCTGAGAATGCCTCGGATCATTGATTTTAGCGTTGGCCTGAATCTGCAGGAACTGCGGTTTGTTCTGAAAACTGCAACGTCATTGACAGTCTTTATAGCGCAATTGCCGAACCACCAAATCATGATCTCTCGATATTCAGCCTTCCCTACCCGTCCCCTTCATGCCGGGGTATAATGAAACAAGCCTGATGACGTGTGTCGAACGGCCTTCACCAGCACCTAACCCCACAACGGAGCAAACATCCCATGCCTGACAAACCACTGGTCGCCATTACTATGGGCGACGCCGCCGGTATCGGCGCCGAAGTCACCGCCAAAGCATTGCAGGACCCGTGGGTCTATGAGAAGTGCCGTCCGGTCGTGGTCGGGAGCGTCGCCGCTATGGACGCCGCCCTGCGACTCATCGAAGCATCAGGCGGGACTCGTCTGGCTCACGATGTCAATGAGGTCAAGGGCGAGCACGGGACCATCGACGTCCTGGACCTGGAGAACCTCGATTTCAACTCGCTGGAGTATGGCAAAGTGTCCCCGGTTTCGGGCAAAGCGTCCGTCGATTGGATTCTGAGGGCTGGAGAGTTGGCCGCTTCGGGTCAAGTCCAGGCCATCGCCACCGCGCCCATCAACAAAGAGGCTTGCGCTCTGGCCGGTCACGAGGACATCGGCCACATGGAGATTTTCCAGAGCCAGACCGGCTCAACCAACGTCGCCACTATGCTCATGGCCCGACAGCTACGCACCGTTCATCTGACCACTCACAAGTCTCTGAGGGTTGCCTGTGACTTCGTGACCAAGGACAACGTGCTGGCAAAGATCGCCCTCACCGACGAGACCTTCAAGAAGTGGGGGTTCGAGACTCCCAAAATCGGGGTCGCGGCCCTCAACCCTCACGCAAGCGACGGCGGACTATTGGGTGATGAGGAAGCGAATCAGATAACGCCAGCGGTCGAAGAAGCCCGAGCGATGGGCATCGAGGCCACGGGGCCCGTTCCGGCTGACACGGTGTTCGTCCAGGCCATCGACGGCATGTACGACGCGGTCATCGCCATGTACCACGACCAGGGGCACATCCCCATCAAGGTTCACGACTGGGTCAGGAGCGTCAGCGTCAACCTGGGCCTGCCCTTCATTCGGACCTCGGTTGACCACGGCACCGCATTCGACATCGCAGGCAAGGGAATCGCCGACGCCACCAGCATGTTAGAGTCCATTCGGGTCGCAGTGTCCATAGCCAGCGACAACCGATTGCCCGACGTGTAAATCAGCAACAGTGTCGTGAGAAATCCCTGATGACTCCACGACCGAAATCGTTCGACGTTCTGATTTCGTACAACCTGATACACAGCCCTTTATCAAAAGGAAACACAATGCAAATCGCGTTCATCGGCGGCGGAGTTATGGCCGAGGCCATCATCGGAGGCATCATCGAGTCCAAGATAGCCGACGCTCAGGACGTCCATGTCGGCGAGCCTGTGGAGGCCCGACGCGCCCATCTTGAGAACACTTACGGACTCATTGCCCACGCCAGCAATCGCGACGCCCTGGACGGCGCCGGACTGAGCGTGCTGGCCGTAAAGCCCCAGAGCCTGCCTTATGTCTTACCTGATCTCAAGGGCAAGCTGTCCAAAGACAACGCCCTTCTGTCCATAGTCGCCGGGGCGACCATGAAAACCCTGACCGATGGGCTGGACCACAAGGCTGTCATACGAGTCATGCCCAACACTCCGGCCCAGATTGGGGCGGGCATGAGCGTGTGGACTGCCGCTCCCGAGGTGTCCGAGGACAAGCGCGCCGCCACCAGTCAGATACTTGGCACGCTGGGCGAGGAGCTTTACGCCGACGACGAAAAGCTGATTGACATGGCGACTGCTTTGAGCGCCAGCGGCCCGGCTTATGTATTCTTGTTCATAGAGGCGCTGATAGACGCCGGCGTCTATCTGGGCATGGCCAGGGATGTGGCTCGACAGTTGGCGCTCCAGACCGTCCTGGGCAGCGCTCAGTTGGTGAAGGACACCGGAAACCACCCGGCGGTGTTGAAGGACATGGTGACCTCTCCTGGAGGCACGACCATAGAGGCAGTGAGAGCTTTCGAGGACGGCGGGTTCCGAGCAACGATATTCAGGGCAGTGAACGCCGCATACGAAAAGTCGAAAGCGTTGGGAGGCTAACGGGTGGAGGCATATCTCGTAACGTTCGTTAATTATCTGATAATTGCGCTTAACATCGCGTTGTTCGCTCGGGTGATCAGTTCTTGGATCCCAATCAGCCCCAATAGTCCATTGTTCCCAATATTCAGCATCATCTACCAGATCACCGAGCCTATATTGGCCCCGATTCGGCAGATCATACGACAGGTCCTGCCCGGCATGGGGATGCTCGATTTTTCTCCAATGGTCGCGATCTTCTTACTGTGGGGCATCCAAGGATTGTTTTTCAGAGTTGTCGGCTAGAATTGCTCGATTCTTCCGTTGGCGCCCGCTCCTGCATTAAATGAAAAGTGGCTTGGCCACCTCATCAACGAAACTCCGAGCCAACACTTCGTAACCCTTTGCGTCTGGGTGCAATTCGTCGGGAAGCATGTCAACATACTCTGGGCCAAAGATTTTCAAGCCGTCGACGTAGTGAATGTTGGAATCCCCTTGAGCTTTGAGCAGTTCGACGGCGTCCGTGACTTCCTCCCGCATGTCCGACAGGCTGAATCCGACCGAGTTACGGGTGGTCTCTCTGGGCGGTGAGAAGATCGGCGAGATCACTGCGAACGGAGTGTTGGGATGCTTCTCTCTCACTATCGAAGCGAATCCGATGATTGCGGGTTTGAACGTGCGGACGTTCAGGCTCTCTGAACCCTGGATGTTGATACCGACCTTCATTGACAGAAAGTCGGCAGAAAGGTCTCGAATCATGCGAGCGAGCATCGGTTCCAGGTGGCAATTTCCCCCGTAACCAAGACACGTCAGATTGTATCCGCGATCCCTCGCGACTATCGCGGGCCAGGTCATACTGGGACTCGCGGCGGCCCTGCAATGGGTGATGGAGCTACCGTAAGTTACCCATTTGGGCCGGTCATCTTCGTAGGGAATCAGGCTGGCGCCGTCTTCGATCTCCAGCGATCTCAGGCACACTTTTCCATGCTGAGGCAGCCACATCTCGATTAGGCGCTGGCCGTCTGGCAATCCAGAAATGGTTAAATCATCGTCGCCGTCAGCAAGAAGAGACACAACAAGTTCGCCGTCGCAGTAAACATCGACTAACTGTGGGTCGTCAGATTCTACAGTCAACGAAGCTTTGAGCGATGACGAATCGGTGAGAAACGAAACTCGCACCCCGGCTGGCATGGCCGCTCGCTCTTGCAACGCCTCCGGCTGATACAGGTCCAGTTCTTCGAAAGGCAAACGCCAGGGGACGACCCCATTGCCCGTCACATTCAGAGAAATTGCGCCCTGCCATGTCAGTCGCGGGTCATCTGGCGTTATCAAATCGGACATATCTCCACCCCGTCATGAGCTTGATTTTGTCTCTGAATGGCGCGCTATGAAATAGGGTGAGATGAGGCGAACCTCCCCAACACCTCTTTGCTAGTCGCGCCATCCACCCTCACGGTCTTGTTGCGGGACGTGTGGCCTCGGACGATCTCGATGTCACGCTTCGAAACGCCGATGTGCTTCGACAGCAGAGCGATCACAGCGTCGTTGGCTTTTCCGCGTTCTGGCGCCGCAGTGACGCGCACCTTGACCAGACCATCGCTGCCGACCTCAATCGAGTTGCGTTTGGCCTTTGGCACGACCCTTATTTGCAAGTCCATTTCAGACGGAAAGCCCTAGGCGTGGGCCAGCGCGCCGCCGTCTATGAATATGGTCTGGCCAGTCACGAAGTCGCACGCGTCGGACGCCAGATAAACCAGCAGTGAAGCCAGATCGTTCGGGTGGCCTCTACGCCTGGATGGCAGGTAGCGCACCAAGAGTTCTTTCTGGTTCTCTTCGGTCTGTTCCTCGGGAGTTATCCAACCCGCGCCAATTGAGTTGACGCGGATGTTCTCCCGCCCCCACTCCAGGGACAGAGCAGAGGTCAACTGATGGATGGCTCCCTGAGCGGCGCAGGCGGCCACGGAGTTCCACAGTCCACGCACGGACAGAGCGGAGCCGATGTTCACGATTCGTCCGCCGCCCTGCTCCAGCATCACGTTCCCTGCCGCCTGACAGCACAAGAACATGGACTTCACGTTGAAGTCCATCAGTGTGTCCCATTCGGATTCTTCGACCTTCTCGAAGCGTTTGCCGAACTCGGCGCGGGCGTTGTTCACCAGGATGTCCAGTTTCCCCAGTTCGGAGACCGCCGACGCGACCATCGCGTTCACGCTGGCGGCGTTTCGTACGTCTGTGGTGATGGCCACGGACTTGCGGCCCTGCTTTTCCACTGCCGCAACCGCATCGGCCATGTCGGAGTTCTCGGCTCCTGCGACGGCAACATCTGCGCCTGCCTCAGCCAACGCCGAAGCCAGGTGCGGAGTCCAGCCCCGTCGGTCGGCGGTGATTATCGCTGCTTTTCCAGTCAGGTCCCATTCCTGGGGGATAGCCATTCGATGTCCTCTTTTCTTGGTGTCGCTCCCCATCGGCCTGGGGAAGCGGAATATTGTCGATTGAAGCGGCCCGGTCCGTCTGGACTAAATTTCCAAAGGAATCTCCGGAGCGTAGCCTGTTGGGGCCACGCCTCCAGCCAGTCCGCCGCCATCAATGGCGAATGACTCGCCATTCATGTAATCCGACCCGGATGATGCCAGAAACACGGCGACAGGTCCCAACTCTGAAGGACGGCCCACCCGACCTATGGGAATAAAGTCGCCCCGAGGCAATGTGAGGTTGGACTCGTCGGTGCCGGTCGTGGGCAGGAATCCAGGGACGATGCAGGTGCTGGTAATGCCATACCTGCTCAGACTGGTCGCAAGTGTCCGCGTGAGTTGGACGATCCCGCCCTTGCCCACTGCGTACATGTAATTGTTGCGGCCTCCCCGATATCCGAAACCGGAGGACACGTTGATGATCTTGCCCTGGCCTCGATCAACCATGTGCTTCGCGATGGCGCGAGAACAGTAGAATGCGCTGGACATGTTTGTGTCGATGCCGATGCGCCAGTCCTCGTCGGATATATCCCAGATGTCCTCCGATCCCTTGCCCCGAACGATGCCCGCATTGTTAATCAGAACGTCCACCTTGCCGTATTCATCCAACGCTCGTTCCATGAGCGTGGCGACTTGGGCGGTGTCTGTGACGTCGATAGACAGGGCGATTGCCCGACGACCCAAATCACGGGAGGCCTGCGCAACTTCCTCTATGGGCCCAATACGTCGAGACGCGATCACCAGGTCTGCTCCGGCGCTGGCCATTGCCAGCGTCATCTCTCGACCAAGGCCGGTTCCGCCTCCGGTAATTACGACAGTTTTGCCTTCCAGGGAGAGTTTTTCCTCCAGCATCGGTCCTCCTAGATATTTGTGTTTTGTGAATTTACGCCAGAGACGTCAGGACGCCGCCTGTGCCTCTGGTTTCTCACGATTTCCTCGAAGCTGGGCGCATTATACCTGGAGGGTTACTTCCCCCGCTACAACCGTGATTGATGAGCCGTCAGGTCTCTTGAGGATGAGGTTGCCCTGGTCATCCACGGAGTCGGCAACGCCCTCAATCACGTCATCTTTCCACCGAACTTGGATCAGTCGGCCCAGAGTCTCCATCCTGTCAGCCCAACGCTCAGTCAAAGATTTTGTCGCTTTGATGTCAGTGTAATACTCGTCCAGTTTTTGCAACACGGAACTCAACGCGTCAACTCTGTCGAATCGGCGACCGGTTTCTGCCAGGAGGCTGGTGGCAACATCCTCAATCTCAGCATAACCCCTGGGGTCGAAGTTAACGTTGAGTCCGATGCCGACCACGGCGTGGACAGCCTTACCGCCCTCAAGCTCAGTTTCCACGAGGATACCGGAGAGTTTTTTCCCGTTGATTCGAACATCGTTGGGCCACTTGATCTCTGGCGCCAGTCCAGTCAAATCGCGCACAGCGTCACACACTGCCAGCGCGGCCGCCATGTTGATGAATGGGAGTTGGGATATCTCAGGACGAAACAGCACCGAGAACGCAAGATTCAAACCCACAGGAGTAATCCATGGGCGGTCAAACCTGCCTCGTCCCTTGGTCTGGTCTTCGGCGATGACCACGATTCCTTCGGGTGCGCCTTTTCCAGCCAGCCGACGGGTTTCATCCATCGTGGATGGAAGGGACTGATGGTAGTAGAGCCTGTGCCCAACGACTCGCTGGGCCAGCTTTTGTTCTAATGTTTGAATGTCAAGCTCTGCCATCTCGCAACTCTCTAGCCCCTCGGCGGAGAGTATATCACTCGACAGTCAGTTCGACGAGGCAACTGTTCTGCACCCACTGTTCAACATCCATGTTCTGGGTCTGTCGGAATGCAGAGGCCGCGTTGAGCCGTGTGAGAACATCGCGACGCTCATCGTCGTCGAGTATCGGTCGGACCGAGGCGGCAAGGTCGGCTTTCACCTTGTCCTTGAGGTGCAGTGTCATTTTTCGAGTGGCCACCAGGTTGGCGTACCAACTTCGCCGACCTGGAGAGGCAGTGAGAAACAGCCGCCCATCCAGATTGTGCGCCCAGATTTCGATGCGACGGGGTTGGCCGGTCTTGCGGCCCGTAGTGGTGATGTCCACCACCATGTCGATGGTCAGAGCGTCTCTGATTTCAGGTTCGAGATTTTGCATTGTTCTTCCTAATCTCTATCTCTGCCGGCGTGCGTCTCGGATGAGTATCAGGCTGTCGTTGGCATTTGACGAGCATGAGTAATGTCTCTGTTGGTTATCGGACGTATTTGAGATTGAGTAATTGTGGCGACCGCCGCGGTATCGCCATCCAACCCAAAGAATTCGACTTCGAACGTTTCCGTGTTAGCATAGATATGCACGATCGAGCCAACGTCACCGGCCACTAGGCCTTCATCTGGCAGATCGCTCGTCAAAACAATTCTTTCATGTTCCTTAAACATCGCGTCTCCTGACTGGATAAGCTGTTATGAGTCTGGGTGACGTCTGGTGTGGCTCAATGATCCACACTGTTCGCACAT
>JASLRP010000400.1 GCA_030743915.1 SAR202 cluster bacterium
CGTCGAGAGCTATACCGAATCTGGATCGACATTACGAAGGAGTCTGACTACCATCCACCTGTGTAGCGATTGGCTTCAAGTCTAATCCCTGCCACGCCCATTGGTATGCTAACATTAACTACTGAAAATCCCATCGGAGAACCCAGGAAAAATATGTCAGAACGCATCCTCGTCGCCGTGGCCTGGCCCTATGCAAATGGCTCCATTCATGTGGGCAGCGCGACTGGCGCTTACCTGCCGGCCGACATCTTCGCCCGTTATCACAGGCTCAAAGGCAACGAGGTTGCGATGGTGTCCGGCAGCGACGCTCACGGGACTCCGGTGACTATCGCCGCCGAGGAACGGGGCATCACGCCCGAGGACGTTTACAGCGAGTATCAGGAAGAATTCCTGGACGATTGGAAGCGTCTGGGTATTAGCTTCGATCTGTTCACCACGACGCACACTGATAACCACGCAGAAGTCTCCCAGGATATGTTCCTCAAGCTCATGGATAATGGCTACATCTACAAAGACATGATGCAGCAACCATTTTGTGAGACCGATGATCGGTTCTTGCCAGACAGATTCGTCGAAGGCACATGTCCTCACTGCGGTTTCGATGGCGCACGAGGAGACCAGTGCGACGTTTGCGGGAAGATTCTCGACCCGGAAGACCTTATCAATATGGTGTGCAAGATATGCGGCAACGCGCCGATTATCCGCGACACTGAACACTTCTTTCTGAAGCTCAGCGCCTTCGAGCAACCGCTGCTGGATTGGATAAGGAAACAGGACCACTTCAGGCCCAATGTCAAAAATTTCACCATAGGGTACCTGGAAGGCGGACTCCACGACCGCGCCATTACTCGCGACCTGAGCTGGGGCGTTCCGGTCCCGATTGAAGGCTACGAGGACAAGCGCATATACGTGTGGTTCGAGGCGGTCATCGGATATCTGTCGGCGACCAAAGAGTGGGCCAAGAACAACGGTGACTCTGAACGGTGGAAGGATTTCTGGCAGAGTGACGACTGCCGGGCCTATTACTTCATGGGCAAGGACAACATCCCATTTCATACGATTATCTGGCCCGCCATGCTGATGGGTTACGGCGGGCTGAACCTCCCATACGATCTCCCGGCCAACGAGTACGTGAACCTGGAAGGGCAGAAGGTGTCCACCAGCCGAAACTGGGCGGTCTGGCTTCCCGATTATCTCGACCGGTACGAGCCTGATCCCCTGCGTTACACCCTCACGGCCAATATGCCGGAGACCAGTGATTCGGACTTCTCATGGGCCGAGTACCTGCGTCGGAATAATAACGAGTTGGTCGCAACATACGGCAACTTGGTGCATCGCGTCCTGAGCATGGTCGGAAGAAATTTCGACGGCAAGATTCCTCAACCGAGAGCATTGGACGAAACCGCCAGGGAACTGCTGTCGGAGGCGCAATCACGGTTCGATGAGACAGAACAGAACCTGAGAGATTGCCACTTCCGAGCCGCTCTTCAATCTGCCATGTTCCTGGCCCAGGCCGCCAATCGGTATCTGGACGCCAAGGCGCCGTGGCGGGCTGTCAAAGAGGATATCGACGACGCAGCCACGACGCTCTGGGTCGGAATGACGGTGATCAACTGCTTGAAGACCATATTTGATCCGTTCCTGCCATTCAGTTCAGAAAAACTCCATGCGCTGCTTGGACTCGAAGGGACGGTCCAGGATGAGGGTTGGGGCTGGTCCCAAGACGCTATGAAGCCTGGCGCTCCGTTGCCCAAACCGCGGCCGTTGTTCACCAAACTGGACGATTCCATAATCGAAGAGGAGACCGCGCGCCTGGGCAAGTGAGCCGCGCGAAGCCATCCAATTGCAGACCACAGAAATTTACGAGCCGGTGGTAGATCGACTGGCGAATGTTGAGGAGAGACTCAAGAGTCTCGTCAGGGTAAAGTTCCCTTTGCTGTCCGAGCTTCTGGGGCACGTTTACGAGTCCTCTGGCAAACGGGTCCGTCCTGCCATCACGCTCCTCGCGTCTAACTTTCACCCTCACGAAGGTTCGAAGGTCGAGATCATGGCGACCGCCGTCGAGCTTCTCCATGTGGCGACGCTGATTCACGACGACACGGTTGACGCCTCTGATTTTCGGAGGGGCAAGGCAACCATCAGCAACCTGTGGGGGCGCAACATCGCGGTGTTGGTGGGAGATTACATCTTCGCGTCCTCTGCCACATTTGTTTGCGACACCGAGCATATCGGCGTCATCAAGCGGTTCTCAGAGACAATCATGGAACTGTCCAGCGGCGAGCTCAGGGAACTTTCCGAGTCGTTCAACCCGAATCAGACGTTGGAGAGCTACTACCAGCGAATTTACGACAAGACGGCATCGTTGTTCACGACCGCTGGAGAGACAGGAGCGATCCTCAGTGGAGCGCCAACAGAGCAGACTCAGGCGCTGAAAGAGTACAGTCGCGAACTTGGCATGGCATTCCAAATCGTTGATGATATTCTGGATTTTGAAGGCACGCCTGAAGAGGTTGGCAAACCGATAGGCAGCGACCTGGCACACGGCATCCTTACCCTGCCCGCGCTTATCGCCATGGAAATGTACCCTTCAGACAACCCGATACCGAAGTTTTTCAGAAATCGAGATGACAACGCTCTGCTTGCGACAGCGGTGGACATGGTCCAACAAC
>JASLRP010000401.1 GCA_030743915.1 SAR202 cluster bacterium
GCCTGCCCAATCTCACGCTGAATTGTTCTCATGTCTCGGAGCCTGGTCTGACCGGGCGCAGAAGCTGGAATCCGGGTAGCGGCCATCTCGATGACTGCGTCGAGAGCCGTGCGCGCGGCTCCCAAGGCCACTGTCGCGAAGCCGGAACAAAAGAACAACGTCGTGTGGATGAGGTACAACGGGCCGGGTTCGCGAGGTGCGTCCGACTGATTGTATGTGAGTCGGCTGGGGACGAAAAGATCATTGATCTCGAATCCGTGGCTGCCGGTCCCGCGAAGACCATGCACGTCCCAAGTGTCGATCATGGTCACTTCGCTCTTGGGAACGAGCAGGACACGGGACTCGCTGGGATTGGAACCTTCGATAGGAGCGAGGGCAGCGAGCCACGTGGCGTGGGGACTGCCGCTGCTGAAGTTCCACCTTCCCGAAAGGCGATAGCCGCCATCGACGGGTTTCGCGATGGTTCCGGCTGAGGGCGGGCCGTTGGTTACAACATTGCGCCAGTCGGTCCAAATCTCACGGGCGCCTTCTTCTGGCAGTCGGGTCGAGTTGGTGGCGAACACGTTATTCTGGTTGACGCACCATCCGACACTGGCATCAACCTTGGCGAACTCGTAAACGATTCGCAGGAAATCAGCGTGATCCATTTCTGCCCCGTCCAGAGAGCGAGGTATCAGGAGCCGGAACAGCCCCCGATCTTTCATCTCGTTGGTGATCTCTGGCGGGATCATCCGTTCCTGCTCGATTCGGTCGGTTACTTTAGCCAGCTTGGATGCCATCTCTTTGGCGTCTTCAAAATACCCGTTATATTGTTTCTGCGCTGCTGTCATAGTTAATCCTGTGGTTCATCGGGCTGTGGTTCTGGACGTCCAATTGGACGAAGCACAAGGGTACCACAACGAGTCGCAGTCGTTGAACGCCTCCGAATCCCGCAGCAGGTCACACGGGCAAAACCGGTTCGGTGCGCTCCTCTGGCAGGTCAATTTCGAAGGCGTTGGCGTTCAGCGCGAGCAGGGAGTAATAGCCCATCATCGTCGTAAGCTCGGTCAATTGCTGCGCCCCGAACCGGTCAATGGCCGCCTGGAATGTCTCCTGCGTTACGCGGTTAGTTGCGAACAACTCTGTGGCGTAGTCGATCAAGGCCTGTTCATCGGGAGGCGCCGCCGGCAACGGTTCTTTGTCTCTGAGCGCATCGACCAGGGCGTCGCTCAAACCTTCCCGACGACCCCAGGCGGCATGGGCGTTCCAGATAAATTGGCAGTCCATCATCCGCCCAGTTATCAGCTTGGCAAGCTCCTGTATCTTCTGAGGCAGTTCGGACTCCTCTCGGAGGTAGTGGACCAGGTGGTTGGCCCGACGACGCATCTCAGGGCTGTGGATCATAGCCGAGCCTGGGCCGTTGTCGATGGGGCCGCCGTTGTCAGACGTCTCGGCGTCGAACGCGCCCCTGAATTGTTCAGGGACCTGGTCACGGGTCACGGTTGGTGTTCGGGCCATTGTTATTCTCCTTCTCCGTTTGGGGTTTGTCGATTCAGGCAACGGGCGCGCCATTTCCCCATCATATGTGCCTGTATCTGCTGCGACAATGCCTCGGGTCTCATATCAAGGAAGTTTGGAGTACAATGGGCCGTACTTCAACTCAACTCCCGGTAAGGTGACGGAGACATGAATTTCGAGCTGCAAAACTACGCGAGGCGGCAAGGCCTAGGCGCCAAGTCCGACAGGCGCGCGTCGAATGAGGAAACAGTGGCGCTGTCTGGATCGGGGACCCTTGAGATTCACATAATCGGAAAGGCCAGCGGATGGGCAGTCCTGTAAGACGCTCCTGGCTCATTGTACCGGCTCACGACAACGCCCGGTTGGCCGAAGCAGCGAGTTTCGGTGCCGATGTTGTGGTCCTGGACCTTCAGGACACCGTTCACGACGCTCGAAAGCACGAGGCCAGAGAAAACATTCGTGGAGCCATTTCTGACATGCGAGAGGTTGGCGCCGAGGTTTTTGTGCGTGCCGATATCGAGTTGATCTACGCTGATCTAGCGGCCTCGGTTTGGCGTGGGCTGACTGGAATCGTGATACCCGGCGTCACGAGCGCCAATCAGGTAGAGGACGCCGACAGAATTTTGACCGATCTCGAATCTCAGCGCGGCGTGGTCAAGCCCCCGCCAGTAGGAGAGGTGCGCGAGGCCGACGACCCGCGAGGCCCAGAGCAGGCTTTGGAGATTCACCTGTCGCTGGACACCGGTCGAGGCAACTGGGATGCCGAACAGCTTATCAGCGCCAGCGATCGTGTGAAGTCGATCAGCCTGGGCCGCGCCGACCTGGTGATGGACCTGCGAGCCGAACCCTCGGGCGACCTTCACCAGATGGAATATCTTATGCAGCGGTTGATCGTCGTCGCCAATGCCCTTGATGTGGAGCCTGTGGGCGCGTGGTGGCGAGCATCCTCCCGTGGTCTCGTTGCGCACTACGATGACACTTTTCAGGCGGCGGTTGACGGACGAAAGGCTGGATTCCGGGGCGGGCTGTGCATGAGGGCGCATCAAGTAGACGCCCTTAACGCAGGATTCACGCCCTCGACCGACACAGTCTCCCATGCCAGATTTGTGATCGGATCGGAGCCGACTCACTCGCCGATGGCGGGCATTGCCGCTGATATCGTCGCCTGGTCAGAGGCCTGCGAAAACAGAGACAAGTCAAAATCTGCGGTCATCGCGCAGAACAACCAGTAAGGCCCAGAGGATGAAAGAAATGACCCGACGAGTGCGGCGTTCAGGACTTACCATGCCCATCAACAACCAGCGTTTCGTTGATCGGTCATGGACTCGCGACTGCGATTTTTTGAATTTCGATTTCGAAGATTCGGTGCCCCAATCTCAGAAGGAGTTCGCACGGTCTCAGGCTCAGCATGCCATTGTCCAGGGCCAGAAGGGGGCCGCCGAGATCAACATTCGGATCAATTGCTCCTATCCTGAAGCGGACGCTTCAGCCGCGGTGTGGCCGGGCGTCAGCCAGATAAATTTCCCGAAAGCGGAGACCGCAGAGCAGATTCAACACCTCGACGCGCTGATTACGGAGTTGGAGCGAATCCGAGGCATCAGGCCAGGAACAGTGCGCATCGGAGCAATGATCGAGACGACCCTGGGCGTGGCGAACTCCTACGAGATAGCCACGGCAAGTCCTCGTGTTGACGCCTTTGGAGGCGGCACCGGATACGACATGTCCATGGATATGGGCATCGAGATGTTCGTTGGGTTCGATCAGTTCATCTACAATCGCGGCGAGGGAGAGTTGATCGCGCTGGCCTTGGGCCTGGAGCGTGAAGGCGGCGTCTATATGTCAGACACTACGGGTAATGTCGGCGACGCCGAACTTTCGATTCACCGGGCGACCGCGAGTCGCAAAGCGGGCCTCAGAACGGGAGGCGGACTGCACCCTAACGTCGTGGCTCCTCAAAACGAAGGCCTGACGCCAACGACGGAGGAATTGGATGACGCCCATCGTATCGTCGCGTTCTTCCAAGAGTTGGACCAACGAGCCGAGGTCGAAGGGGAGATGGACGGTCGGATCGTAGACAAATATGAGGCCGCGCGAGCCGAGGAACTCATCGACTGGGCAGGGCTTTGTGCCAATCGAGATGCCGAAAAAGCTGCCGCCCGTGAGCAAACTTCCGCCGCCGAAGACGGCCAGAGTTGAGTGACAGGGAGATCGAATGGAACCATTTGTAAGGCGGTCGCATCTTCTTGTCTCAGCGCTGGATGGGGAGAGCGTCGAGACCTCATGGACCCACAACGCCGACGCGGTGATTCTCGATCTGACCGGCGCTGTGTCCGAGGATGACCGGTTTCGTGCCAAGGGGTTAGTCAGGGATTCTATCAACCATGCCTCCAGGGGCGCCGCCGAGGTGTTCGTTTTGGTCAACAAGGCGTTGGTTCACGCTGACATCGAGGCTTCGGTGTGGCCTGGGCTTAAAGGCATTGTGTATCCGGGCGCCGAGACGGCCGCAGAAATCGAGGAAGTTGCCGCACTTTTGGCCGATATGGAGCCGAGGCGCGGTATTGCTACAGGCACATTGCAGATCATTGCGCTGTTGGACTCAGGGAAGGGCATCTGGAATATTCGAGAGATCGTCAAGGCAAGCTCGCGTGTCTGCTCTGCTGGCCTCGACGAGATGAATCTGTGTCGAAACATGGGCATCGTTCCGTCATCTGAATTCGACCCGTTCGTGTACGCAAAAGGTCGCATTGTTATTGAAACCAGAGCGGCGAAGGTCCAGCCGATAGGCATCAGCCATCCCTACGGAGTGTTACCGAAATTTGACGATGAGGATGAGATTTTCCAACTGGCTCTGAGAGGGAAGAATCTCGGTTTCGCGGGCGTGATATGTCCCGACCCGAGTTGGGTTGCTCAGTCCAACACTGCATTCGCTCCGCCGGAAGACCGGCTGGAATTCTTCCGGGAGACGCGACGGCTGTTCGCAGAAGGCGTGGCGCGAGGGACCGCCGCCGTGCCGTATCCAGGAACGACGATGATGATCGACGTTCCGGTCGATGAGAACGCCAGAGTCAACCTGGAACTGTGGGAACTCTGCGCGGAGCGAGAAGCCGAGAAGGCCGCGGCTCTTGAAAGCCAAGAATCAACGATGAAGTGACCGCTTCGGCGCCTCACTCCATGAACAGGAGACATGACACATGCCTATCGAAAAGGTTGCGCCAGAGCTTGAGGGTATCTTATCGACGACCCAGGAGATCGAAGAGCTAGCCAAAGGTTTCGGCGGAGACGCCGGTCCGGCTGAAGGGCCGCTGTGGTGGAAGGAAGACGGATATCTTCTGTTCAGCGACATCGGAAACAACCGTCGCATGAAATGGTCACAGGATGATGGCGTGTCCCTGGTTCTTCAGCCGTCCAACTACGCAAACGGCCTGACAAGAGACCTTCAGGGCAGATTGATAGCCTGCGAACACGAGACCCGGCGTGTCATCAGATACGAACACGACGGCAGCGTGACCGTTGTGGCCAACAATTACCGAGGCACGCGCTTGAATCGTCCCAACGATGTCATTGTGAAGTCCGACGGCTGTCTGTACTTCACCGATCCCGGCGGACCTGGGCCAGACCTCGACCTGGACCTCGCGGGCGTCTACCGCGTAACGCCAGACCTGGGGACGGTAACGCTCATGGTCAAGGATTTCGTCGTTCCCAACGGTCTGGCCTTCAACACCGATGAGAGCATCCTCTACATCAACGACACCCGAAGGCAGCACATCCGAGCCTTCGACATGCAGCCCAACGGAATGCTGGCTCTGGCGTCGGATAGGGTGTTTGTTGATCTGAGCGGCGACCGCCCGGGCGTTGCCGATGGCATGAAAGTGGACACGGAAGGCAACGTGTATTGTGGCGGTTCAGGCGGCATCTGGGTCATGGATTCGACCGGTAAGCATCTTGGCATCATCGTTCATGGCGAAGGCGCTACTACCAACGTCGCCTTTGGCGGCGACGATTGGAAGACGCTCTATTTCACGACGTGGAACACGCTGGGTCGCGTCCAACTGAACGTCCCTGGATTGCCTGTGCCCACCGAGGCGTAACGCCAGGATAGACAGCGCGGAGGAAATGTAGATGTCAAACCAATCTGCGGCCCTCTCACAGGTCCACATCATGCCTCAGACCGGCGGCGGCGTCAGGGCCCTTCGTGCTCAGCGAGTCAGAGTTACGTGTCTCCAGGGCAAGCAGGTGGGGGACCTGTTCGCTTTCGTCCCTGGGTCGCGCGATGAGTACCTTTCGCCCGGATACACCCTCAGGAGCCTGGGCCGATTGTACCCGGAGGTCGGGAAACCGCTTTACAGTGCTCATCGCAGGCCGCTCCTCATGATCGAGGAGGACACCGTTGGGGTCCATGATTTGCTGATGCCTGCGTGTGACAATAACCTGTATGAACAAATGGGCGCGAAGAACCATCCCAGTTGTCGGGACAACCTGAACGCGACTTTGCAGGATTTCGAGGTCGATATCGAGGGCAACCCGGACCCGGTTAACCTGTTTCAGAATACCCCGGTAGTCAACCTGGATGGCCGCTGGGAGATTCGAGAGTCGGTGGCAAAACCCGGAGACTACATCCAGTTCAAAGCTCTGGAGGATCTTCTGGTAATCGTGGCCGCATGCTCAATGGACCTGAGCGACCTCAACGGAGGCGCGTGCACCGACCTGATGCTGGAGGTATTCGAGTAAGGCCGGTGATCGGTTCGGTCTGTTATCCGCACACCTCCAAAGCGGTCAGCGCCAGAACTTTGCTGCAAAGCTCCATCTCGTCGATGAGCGTGTAGTCTTCACCGTAGGAACCTCCCAAAGGCCCATAAATGGGCGCCGGAATTCCAGCCTCCCAAAGGTGAGCGTCGTCATCGCCGTATCTTGCGCTCAAAGGTGACGATGGCAGGCCGATGCCCTGTGGCTCGTTGCCGGTTACCGTGCGGTAGGCCCCGGCGATTGTCTGGACGATCTCCTCATCGACAGGCATGTCCATCGGAGGATGATCCAGAATCCAGGTTTTGAACTTGCGCTCGATAGGGTTCACCAACTCATAATCGAAACCCGAGTCGGCGGCTCTGAGTTTGCCGAGGGATGTTTCGAAGTCGCGCCTGATGGTTTCAGCCGACATCCCTGGCACCGTGCTGATGCCCATAAAGGCAGAGCAGAGGTCCGAGTTTCGAGCAACGGAGCGCAGGTCGTAAGACTCTCCTCTGCCGCCGATTACGGAGCCGACCTTCAGCCAGGGCAGACCTTCAACGTCCCAGGGTTCGTGAGTGAACTTGGTGTCGTAGAGCGCCTCGATAGCCTTCATCATCTGAGGAATGGCGTCGACGCCATGCACGTCGTCGCCCTTTGGATGCCGTCCTTTGACGTGCAGTGCGAAGTTGACCATTCCGGCGTGTTTCGTGACTATGTGGTGCGCTCCGTACGGTTCCGTCACCACGGCCATATCCGTTTTGTAGCCGTTTTCGATCAGGTATTTTGTGCCTAAACCACCCTGAAGCTCCGCAAGAACGCAGGCGATCACAATGTCACCTTTGAGCTTCACTCCAGATTTCCGTATTGCTTCGGCGGCGTGGATCATCGATGCGACACCAGACTTCATGTTGCGGATGCCCGCTCCGTAGAGCCTGTTTCCGTCCACCCACGGGTCAAATGGATCGCGGTCCCACCCTGTCGCTAGCGGATTGCTGTCCAGGTGTCCGTTGAACATGATGCTGCGACCGCCGCCTGAACCTTTGAGGATCGCGACGGTCTGAAACCAGCCCGGTTCGACCTCCTGAAGATCGACCTCATAACCGCGGGACTTCATGTAACTGGCGACCCATCGAGCCAAAGGCGTCTCTTCGCCAATGAAACTGGGAATTCGCACCAGCGATTTTCCCAACTCCACCAACTCGGCCCGGTCGATGAGTCCGATGAGTTTCTCATTGGCCATGACGCATCCTCCGTAAATTCTCGAAGTCGCCGAACATATCTTCAAAAACACTCGATCTTGTAGCCGGATCGAGGGCCTCGGTATGGAACGAATTATCCGGTCTCAGTGTTACATACTTCCAGCGCAGTGGCCGCCAGAACTTTTGCGCAGTCCACCATCTCGCTAATGATCGCGTAGCTGTCGTCCTCATCTTCATTACCCCTCACCGCGCCGGGGCCGTAGATCAGGCACGGAATGCCAGCGTTCCACAGGTGGCAGGTGTCGTTGGCAGAGTAAGAACTCGGCAGGACGGCGCCGATCACGTTGGGAGGCCTGCCAGTTATCAGTTCATGGTTCCGCGCGACGGCCTGGACGATGTACTCATCGTTTGGCACGTCCAGTGGGTCCATGACCAGCCGTCGCCGCCCTTCGAACGAATCAGGAGGCGGTATTTCAATTTCGTAATCCAGTTCTTCATCGTCCTCCATCAGCGGGTCCAGGGCGTTGTGAATGTCTTTGACAATGGACTCCACCGTCTGGCCGGGGACGAAGTGAACGTCAACCATGATGGTGCATAGGTCTGGGATGTAGGGCGGTTCGACCAGCACGTAGTCGCTTCCGATTCCACCGATAATGCTGCCAACGTTGAGCCTGGGAAGCAGGGGCATGTCGGATCGCGGTTCGTGGACGAACTCGACTGACTGGAGCCTGTCGATAACGTGCATCATCTTCAGGACTGCGTTAACTGGCCCTTCGGTCTCCCTTATGTGGCCCGTAACTCCGTAGGTATGGATCGCCATGTGGACGATGCCCGCATGAACCGTGGCGAGATTTCCCAGCCCGAACGGTTCAGCGACTACGGCCATATCGGTCCTGAAACCGGATTCCATCAGATGATAGGTTCCCTCGCCGCCCTGAGTTTCTCCGACGACGCACGCCACTACAAGGTCGCCTTTGAGTTTGACATCCGAGAGACGCACAGCCTCCACCGCCATGATAATCGAGGCGAGGCCGCCCTTCATATTCTGAATGCCGTGGCCATACAGACGGTCGCCCTCGACGCTGGGCGTCCACGGATCGCGCTTCCAACGACGCCCCAGGGAATTGATATCGGTGTGGCCGTTGAGCATCAGGCTCTTGCCGCTACCGGTTCCAGGCAGCGTCGCGATGGTTTGATAGCGCTCCGGCTCCACCTCTTGCAACAGGAGCTGGTAGCCTCGACTTTGGAAGAAATCCGTAAGAAAACCCGCCACCAGTGTCTCTTCGGTCTTGAAACTGGGGATTCTGATCAAGTCGCAGGCTAACCGGACAATTGCCTGCTCATCCACCTGTGCCAGTATGCGTTCGAGAAGCGCGGAGTTAATGGTC
>JASLRP010000402.1 GCA_030743915.1 SAR202 cluster bacterium
CGACGCACGGCGTCAGACACCGCCACGATTGCCACCTCCTGACCGATGACGCGATCGTGGAGTCGTTCCTCCATGTGCAGCAACTTTTCGGCCTCGCTCTCCAGCAGGCGGTCCACAGGGATGCCCGTCCAGGTGGCGATCAGCCTTCCGATGGTTTCAGACGTGACCTCGGTTTCAACGTCATTGTTGGCCGAACCCGCGCGGGCCTGTTCATGCTCAAACTGGAGCCGCAGACGCTCCGAGCGCAGTTCTGCGGCGCGTTCGTAATCCGCCCGCTGAGAGGCGGCCTGCTCCTCGTTTTCCAGATGAGCCAACTCGGCCTCCTGCTCTCGAATCTCCGAGGGCAGGGCCTGAGCGTCCATCCTGAGCTTGCTGGCGGCCTCGTCGATGAGGTCAACCGCCTTGTCCGGCAGGAAGCGGTCTGAAATATATCGCTGACTAAGCCGCACCGCCGACTCCAGGGCTTCGTCCTGGATGGTCACCTTGTGGTGAGCCTCATACTTGGGCCGCAGAGCCTTGAGCATGTCCACTGCCGTGTCAGGATCCGGCTCCTCCACCAGAATGGGCTGGAACCGTCGCTCCAGAGCGGCGTCCTTCTCAATGTAACGGCGGTACTCGTCCTCGGTGGTGGCTCCCAGGCACTGCAACTCGCCCCGAGACAGGGCAGGTTTCATCAGGTTGGAAGCGTCGATAGCCCCCTCAGCGGCGCCTGCGCCCACAACTGTATGTATCTCGTCGACAAACAGGATTATCTCGCCCTGGGCTTGTTTGATCTCGTCCATCACGGCCTTCAGGCGTTCCTCGAACTCGCCACGGAACTTGGCGCCCGCTACAAGAGCGCCCATGTCCAGCGAAAGCAACCTGCGGCCCTCCAACTCTTCGGGAACGTTCCCGCCGACGATGGCCTGGGCCAAGCCTTCGGCAATGGCGGTCTTGCCGACACCGGCTCCGCCGATCATGACGGGGTTGTTCTTCGTGCGCCGTATCAGGGTCTGCATGGCGCGGGATACCTCCATGTCACGCCCCACCACAGGGTCCAGCCTGCCGTCTCTTGCAAGCTGAGTCAGGTCGATGCTGAATCGCTCCAACGAGCGGTATCGGTTTTCGGCGCGGGGGTCGTCCACACGATGACCGCCCCTGACTTTCTGAAGGGCCTGATACACCCCTTCGGTGTCAACATTGTGTTGTTTCAGCGCCTGAGCGACGCCGCCCCGGTCCTCCTGGGTGAGGGCGATGAGCAGATGCTCAGCGCCGATGAAATCATCACCAAGTCTTGCCGCTTCATCCTTGGAGCGGTTCAGCAGGGCTTCAACTCTGGGAGTCACGAAGATCTGGTTGGTCTGGGCCGCCACTTTTGGGGCCTGAGCCAGGATATTGCTGAGCGATGTTTTGATTGCGTCCACATAAACGCCCATCTCGGTCAGAACGTCAATGGGAACCCCCTTGTCCTGGTCCAGGAGCGCCATTAAGATGTGTTCAGAGTCCCACTGGCTGTGCTGCAGGCGGCGCACGAGATCCTGAGAAGCGCCTATGGCTTCTCGCGCCTGTTCTGTGAAATTTTCTGGCTGTAGCGCCATGTTGATATCCCCTTGAATGATATGGTTGAGCGACCGACGCAACGTGCGACAGCGACTGAAGGTTACTGCACATAGTATATCAGTAACATTGATACGATACAACTCAAGTTTGCGCTCAACTTGACTTTGAATTTTCAGAGCGCCAAAATATGGCGAATCTCGAATTGATCGGACCTGGAGAACCGCGTTTGATAATAGACATCCACACACACACGTTTCCAACGTCAGTTGATAGTTTCATTACGGCGGACGAGTTAATAGAGGAGGCCAAACGAATCGGGTTGGACGGGGTATGTATCACCGACCATGACGGTTTCTGGGACCACACTGAGGTCGATGACCTGTCCAAGCGGCACAATTTTCTCGTCATTCCAGGATGCGAGGTAACCACCGAGGACGGGCACCTGTTGGTGTATGGCCTTCGCAACTACATCTTCGGGATGCACCGGGCCTCATTCGTTGAAAAGCACGTAGCGCGGGAGGGCGGCGCTATGGTGGTGGCTCACCCCTATCGACGCACCTATCGAAAGCAGGCAGACACCGACCAGGCCGCCTACTACGAGATGCTTGAACGCGCCTCCCGAAACACCGTATTCGATATCATCGACGGCGTGGAAGTCCTGAACAGCCGAGGCTCCGAGGAGGAGAACGCCTTCTCCTCTGAGATGGCAAAATGGTTCGACCTCCCTGGCACCGGGGCCAGCGATGCCCACCGCCTTGAGGATCTGGGGACCTTCGCCACCGAGTTCGAGCGCGACATCACCGGCCTGGACGACATGATCGAAGAGTTGAAGTCCGGGCGATTCAGTCCAATTGTGCTTGATAAACGTACCACTCCTCACAAGCATTGATCATCCAGCCAAACAATCCGGCACGATCCAAGATTGCCAACTGACCATCCCCGGACCCACGAGGAGAGGGCTATATGCCGGCCCTGCTTGAAATTGAAGACGTTCACACCTATTTCTCCACCAAAGAGGGGATAGTTAAAGCCGTCAACGGCGTCTCGTTGTCGCTTGACGAGAACCGCGTCCTGGGAGTCGTCGGTGAGAGCGGGTCCGGCAAGACCATGACGGCGCTCTCTGTGCTCCAGTTGGTCCCCTTTCCAGGCGAGGTCGTCGCGGGAAAGATCACCTACGATGGGCAGGACCTTCTCGCCATGCCCACAAGCCAGTTGCGCCGAATTCGAGGCAAAGAGATTTCGCTGATTTTCCAGGACGCCGGCGCGGCCCTGAATCCGGTGATATCGGTTGGCAAGCAGGTTGAAGAACTGATGCTTGAACACACGGACATGTCCAAGCGTCAGGCCAGGTCATTCGCATCCGTTCTTCTGTCTCAGATGGGTATACCTGACGCCAACGAAATGTTGGACCGCTACCCTTTCCAACTCAGTGGCGGCATGGCTCAGCGCGTGTTGCTGGCCATCGGAGTCGCTCTCAAACCTCGAATTCTGATCGCAGATGAGCCAACATCCAACCTGGATGTCACTCTTCAGGCTGAGATACTTCACCGGCTCAGAATGCTGAGGGAGGAGAACGGCACCGCAATCTTGCTCATCACCCACGATCTGGGCGTAATCGCGCAGATGGCCGAGACCGTGGCCGTCATGTATGGCGGGTCCATCGTGGAGTTCGCCGACACCCTTACGCTCTACCGGCGGCACATGCACCCATACACTTGGGGATTGTTCCAGGCCCTGCCTCGAATGGACTCGCCCGACCAGTCCCTCAAGCCCCTTCCAGGCGCTCCGCCCGTGATGCTGGACCCGCCCGATCAATGCCCATTTCTGCACCGATGCCTGAAAGCCACTGCCGAGTGCCGCACCAGCCCTCGCCCTACCCTGGTAGAGGTTGAGGAGGGCCACCTGCTGGCCTGCTACAATCCGATGGAGATCGAACCGGCAGACTAGGGTTTCGTGCATCAGGCCGTCTGGTGTCAGGATAATCGTTAGCCACTCACCAACCGACGCGGAGAACTGAACATGCTAGCCGAATTCAACCTGGATGGAAAAACAGCCCTGATCACCGGAGCGTCCAGCGGAATCGGCAAAGAGATCGCTCTGGTCCTCGCCGAGGCCGGAGCGGACGTGGCAATCGCCGCGCGGCGACTCGACCGCATTGAGGAGACCGCCGACGAGATACGAGGCCTTGGCAGTCGGGCAGTCTCGATTCAGGCCGACGTCTCTGACTCTCAGCAAGTTGACGACATGGTGGCCCAGGCCACCGACGCTCTGGAGCGAATCGACATCCTGGTCAACAACGCCGGAATCAGCGGGGGCAATTCTCTGGTGCCCTTGCCCGATCAAGATCATGCCTCCGCGACATCTGAGAGAATCGACGATGCCACGTGGGAGTCCGTTCTCGATACCAATCTGAGTGGCGCCATGTACGTCTGCCGGGCCGTCGCTCCGCAGATGTTGGAAAGGCGTTCGGGCAAAATAATCAACATCGCTTCGACCAACTCCATCCTCGCCTATCCCAACGGGTCGGCCTACCAGGTCAGCAAGGCAGGCATGAAGATGCTCACCAAAGTGCTGGCTGGAGAGTGGGGCAGATATAACATAAACGTCAATGCCATCGGCCCCGGTTGGTTCATGACCGAGATGACCGAAGACAGCCTCAATGTCCCTGGCAATTACCAGGAGGCAGTGTCCAACATCCCGTTGGGAAGGCTAACCAACCTGCGAGACCTGGGCCTTCTGGCTGTCTATCTGGCCAGTCCTGCCTCCGACTGGATGACGGGCCAGATCATCTACCTGGACGGCGGCGAAACGGCGTTGTATAGCTAGGATAGGTCCCACCTTGGACTGCGTGCGCCTGACCGACGATGGTGAATTTGCTCCATCGAAAGTTGAGGCAATATATTCAACACCCGATCAACCAGTTCAACCGAAAATGTCACTCGTCACCGCGCGTACCTCCGAGCCGCCGCATGGAACAGCGCCAGGAACACGATCGCCACCCCGAACATTGATGCTCCGAAGTACAGCGGCGTCGCCGCGCTTCCGGTCACGTCGCGTCCGAAACCGGCGATGGCAGGGCCGATGGCCATTCCTGCGTAGTACCAGGTGAAGAAGATTCCGATTCCCGGTCCCAAGTTCTCCGCGTTCACGACCTGTGCGGGCAGCGCCACGATTGAAGGCGGAGAAGGTCCAATCGCCACACCGATCAGGAACGATAACGCCACCGCGGCGGAGATGTGCGGAAACAGCCCCAAGGTGACTCCCGCCAAGATGCAGAACACGACAATGATTGTGTTGGGCCTGCCGATGCGCTCCGTGAGGATGCCTCCCAGGGGGACCGAGAACATGGTTACCCATATCCCGATGCTCACCGCTCCAGCAGCGTCTGTGGAAGACATGCCCCTGGTCACCAGAAAGTCGGGCGTGAAGCTGAAGTGAGCGGAGAATCCTATGTTGAACATCGCCCACACGATGCCGGCCAGCGATGCCAGAACCAACTCCCGCCAGGGAATCAGGAAACTGAACCTGGCTTGATTAACGCTCGATAACTTCGCGTATGATGAAATGCGAACCACAGTGGTCAACAAAATCAGCGACACTCCACTCATTGCCGCTGTCATGTGCATGACCACCTGCCACGAGTAGGCCTCGGCGACGAGGCCCTGGACCACCAACCCCAGGGCGATGCCAAAGGGCCAGCTTCCCAGCATTATGCCCAGCGCCGTTCGGATTTCCCGACCAGCAAACAGCGTCGAGATCATGGTGGTCACGGCAACGTTCATCATGACAGCGCCAACGCCTGTGATGAGCCTGCCCGCCAGCGCCAGTGGATAGGAGCCACCCAGCCCCATCACCACGGCGCCAACCACCATTAGAGCGAGGCCGTATCCCGCTACCCGGCGGTCGCCGAACCGCTTTCCCAACAACCCGCTGGGCAGGGCGATGACAACGCCTGGGAGCATGTAAAACCCGATCAGCGTCCCGACCTCGGCGTAGTTGATATTGAGGTCTTCGATCATCAGAGACGAGACCGACGCCACTGACTGGAACTGGAACCCGAAGGCAGTCCTGATTGTGACCAGAACGCCCAGCAGAAACCACCGATTGGAAAAGAACGAATTCGCAAGTATCGAAGATTCCATGTCAATCCTGGGATTCCTCAATACCTTGCGTGCCTCCGTGTGACTATCCAATTTTCCGAACAGTAACACCGTCCCTATTTCTGGTCAATTTCCATCAGCAGGGCTGTTGTGCATGCAATTTTTCTTCTCAACGGCGAAATGTCGATGACAGATGACACGTCATTCGCCATGCGTTACGATGCCCGATGAAAATTCATGGAGGCCAAGTTGATGACACATCCGCAGTTCGATCCTGACCAGTACAAAGTGAACCAGCGCCGCGAGTGGGGCGACTTGGCCGATGGTTGGCGGAAATGGTGGCCGCTTATCGAAAGCAGTTTTCAACCGTTCAGTGACAAGATGATTGAAATGGCATCGGTTGCGGGGGGACATCGGGTCCTGGATATCGCCACAGGCATCGGGGAGCCTGCCTTAACCGCCGCAAAGATCGTCGGCGCCTCGGGACATGTCATCGCAACGGACCAGGCCCCGCCCATGCTTCAGGTCGCACAAGAACGAGCTTCCGAATTGGGACTTCAAAACATGGAGTTCCGTGAGATGGACGCGGAAAACCTCGCACTGCCCGCAGAGTCTTTCGACGTTGCCCTTTGCAGGTTCGGCTTGATGTTCCTGCCGAATCTCGATGGCGCTCTGAAGAGCATCCACGATGTGTTGGTTTCAGGCGGGAGATTGAGCGCCGCCGTTTGGGGGCCGCCACAGGAGTCTCCTATGCTGAGCCTGCCGATGCGGGTCGTCCAGCAGTTCATAGATATCCCTGCGCCCCCGCCAAACGTTCCGGGGCCATTCAATCTCGCAGACCAGAGCCTGTTGCAGCGAACATTTGAGCAAGCCGGATTCAGCAGCGTGAGTGTCGAAAAGATCGCCATTCTGGTCGGAATTCCCAGCGCAAGCATATACCTGGAAATGCTGCAGGATACGGCGGGTCCAGTCACCGCGATCATGAACAATCAGCCGCCTGAGAAAGTCACAGAGATTGTGAGCGCCATTGTAAAAGCGATGGAACAATTCGCTGATGACAGCGGAGCGCTCGCCATTCCAGCAACTGCCAATTGTGTCGTCGGAACGAGATAAACTTCAGCGAACTGGCCGAAGACGCGCATCCAGCTTTCAGATCATAGCGACCGCAAGGTGTAGGTCGGTCTCATGGCCTCAGGCGCTGAGGACAGATCATGAACCGCGATTCCGGTTCCCACAAGAACTGAGTCCAGGCCGAAGTCGTTGGCGCCTTTGATGTCGGTCTCCAACTGGTCGCCGATCATCACCATGTCGCGCGTGCCGGAGCGTCGCAGGGCTTCGGCGAAGATGGCCTCGTGAGGTTTCCCAAGGCGGATGAAACGCAGATCGCCGCGTTCCGGGTATCGGAGTTTCAGCGCCGACTCCAACATCAAGGCGATGCTGGCGCTGGCGAACCCAAACCCGTCTCCATCGGGATAGATCAGGTCAGGATTGGGCAGTATCAGCCGAACGTCCTGGCCGTTGTCTATCTTGCGAAACAGATCGGTCAACACCTGATCCATCGTCTCCAGAAATGGAAACCCTGCCTGATCTCCGATGACCACAGCGTCGAAATCTGCTCCTGCCGGAACCACCTCGCCGCCTGCGTGCTCGACATACTTAACGCTGTCCTCCGGTCCCAGCATTACGCATCGCAACCCTTGGAGTTTCTCATCGGCAAAATACCGGGTGAGCAGGCTCCCAGAGGTGATTATCTGATCGGGTTGGATGGTCAGAGCGAGGTTCGCGTACTTCTGGGACCTGGATTCCGGCAAGGCCGAAGCGTCATTGGTCAGCACGAAGTAGGTCTTGTCTATCCTGTTCAGTCCGGCTATCAGCTCCACAGCGCCCGGAAGCACGGCATTTGAGCTTGCCAGCACTCCAAAGGAATCGAAAAGTATCACCGGATAACGGTCGATGAGTTCCTGTATTGTGGTCTCTTTGATTGAGGTCATATCTTCCTGTTGGATCAATCGCTGATTTCGGGAATTTACTGCGCTGTGTAGCCGCCGTCAACCATCACCTCGGAACCGGTCACGTAGGAGGACTCGTCGGAGGCGAGGAACAGCACGGCGTGGGCGACCTCTTCAGGCTCGCCGTACCTGCCCAATGCCGTTCTCGATTCCATTGTGCGAACGCGCTCAGGGTCAAGTCTGCCCTCTGCCGTCATCGGGGTGATGATGGGGCCGGGGTGGATGGAGTTTACCCTTATGTTATCGCCAGCATACTGGACCGCCGCTGCCTTGGTGAAAATCCGCACCGCGCCTTTCGACGCATTGTATCCGGCGTTCACATTATCCTGACCGATATTGCCGCTGATGGACGATATGTTGATGATGGAGCCGCCGCCGGTCGCCTTCATGTGCGGGATGGCGGCCTTGGTCCCCAGGAAGACGCCCTTGGCGTTCACGTCCATCACCCGGTCCCACATCTCCACGGGCATGTCCTCGATGGTTGACTGAACGCCGATTCCGGCGTTGTTCACAACGATATCCAGCCTGCCAAAGCGTTCGATAGTCGCGTTGACGACGTTCTCCCACTCATCCTGGCTCGTCACGTCCAGCTTGACGAACACCGCATCGCCGCCAACCTCGTTGATCTCGGCCTCGATCTGTCGGCCTTCATCTTCTAGAATGTCGCAGATGACCACTCTTGCGCCCTCACGAGCGAACAGTTTGGCCTCCGCCGCTCCCATTCCCCGCGAGCCGCCGCTTATGATCGCCACCTTGCCATCGAGTCTCATATCTCAGCCTCCGTCACCAAGCTTTATCTTCAGGTTTTCCAGCATATCATCGGTCATGGAATCCAGGTCGTAGGAAGGACTCCATCCCCACTCCTCTCGCGCCGCCGTATCGTCCAGGGAGTTCGGCCACGAGTCGGCGATGGCCTGACGCAAGAGGTCGATCTCGTAGTCCATCTCAAATCCCTGAACTCTCGCCGCCACGGCCGCACCAATCTCAGATGGAGTGAAACTCACAGCGCCGACGTTGAAGTCTGCGTGATGCTTGAGGCTCGAAGCGTCGGCCTCGGCGAGATCGATGATCGACTTTATGCAATCGGGCATATACATCATGGGCAGCCTGGTATCCGAGCTGAGATAACAGGTGTACCTCTGCTCTCGGATAGCCCCGTAGAAGATGGCGACGGCGTAGTCTGTGGTGCCTGCCGTCGGCTCTGTCTTCCAGCTTATGATACCTGGCAAGCGCAGTCCTCGAACGTCAAGTCCCAGCTTTTCCTGGTAGTAGTTGCCGAGATGCTCGCCAAACACCTTCGAAATTCCGTACAGCGTGTTGGGTCGCTGAATCGTCTCGTTGGGCGTGCTGTCCTGGGGGGTGTCCGGGCCAAAGGCCGCGATAGAGCTGGGTATGATGACCTGCTCGACGCCGTGAGCCACAGCCGCCTCCAGAACGTTGTAGGCGCCGTTGATGTTTACAGCGTGGGCGGTCTGTCGGTTGGACTCGGCCAGAGCCGAAAGAATGCTGCTCATGTGGTAAATGGTCCCGATTCCGAGATCGCCCACCGCACTCATCACTTCAGCGTGGTCAGTCACGTCCAGCGTTACGGATGGGCCAGATTTTTGAACATCGTTGGGCAGAGGCGTTCTGTGCCCCGCCGCGATAACGTTCTCGGCGCCGTGTCGCTCTCTGAGGGCGGGCGCCAGTTCTGAGCCTATCTGTCCAGCGGCGCCGGTCACAAGTATCTTTTTCATTTGAGGTTCCTTTGAGAAAAGCTGTCAGCAATCAGCTTTCAGCCGTCACTCTTCCACGTGTTGTCCCGCGAGTTCAAAATCTCCCTGCTTCATACCGGAGAATCTATCCGGCAAAAACGTGTTCATATCGATATCGACGCCGGGCTGTCCCTGGAGAATCCAATTGGATATGATCCGTCCAGTTATGGGTCCCAGATGGATGCCTTTGGTTGTGTGGCCGGTTGCCAGCATTATGCCATCCCATCCTGGCACGGGGCCGAGTATTGGCAGTCTATCAGGACTCAGCGGGCGAGAGCCTGCGAGTTGCTGAACCAGTTCCGCGTCCTCCAGAGCCGGGAATACGTCAATGGCCCGTTGAAGCAGTTCCAGTTTCGCCGCCTCCGTCGGGCGGGTGTCGGATTCTCTGGCCGCGAACATGGTCGCCTGATCGTAGTCCCGGCCTCCCGTGCTTCCGACGCTCAATAATCCGTCCAGGCGGCTGATCATGTGTCCGCGCATCGGAGAGCTTATCAGGATCGGAAGAGGAGGGCCGTCGTATCGAAGCATCAGCCGTTCGCCCTTCAGGGGCCGCACCGGAATCGGGAAACCCAGCCAGCGCCCGAACGCAGAACTCCACTCTCCAGTGGCCACGACGACAGCGTCAGCGAAGATGTCGCCTCCGGTTGTCCGCACTCCGGTGACGCGGTTGTTATGAGTCAGCAGGCCCACAACCTCGCGAAGGGCGATCTCCGCTCCGTGATGCTCGGCCCCCTGAGCCAGGGCGAGGTTGAGACGGTAGCTGTCCAGTTGGGCCGATTCATCCTCATAAACCGCCCCTCGGATGCTGGGCGACAGGCGCGGCTCGATCCGCCGCACCTCGTCGCCGTCTATCCATTTGACCCGCGTCACCCGCTCCTGCCATTCCATCATTCCTTTGATGAGGGCTGTTTCTTCCTCATCGAGAGCGAGCCTCAGAGACGCCCGTCGTTGGTAGAGCAGGTTCGCGCCAGTCTCCGACTCCAACCGAGGCACAAGATCAATGAACTCGTTGTAGCCCGCCTGGGCAAGCTCATACGACGCGCCGGGCGAGAATTCGGCCCCCAGAGTGCTGAGCGATCCCGTGGCGTGAGTCGATGCTCCGCTGCCTATAGCCTCGCGTTCCAGCAGTGTCACATTCGCGCCGCTGGAAGCGAGATAGTAGGCGACAGAGCATCCGACCACACCGGCTCCGACGACGATCACGTCTGCCGTTTGATTCATGCCAATCCTACGTTATCGGTTCTTCTTATTCGCCCTCTAAAGCCCTGAGTATTTTCTCACCCTCAGCGCGCCAAAAGGCGTGGAGGATGGTTATGTCGGTGCCCACGGAGAAGTGCCGAACGCCCCAGTCCAGGTATTTCTTAATCTCGTCAGCCGTCTCGATCTCCGCCCGAGGAGGAACGCCCATCTCGATGGCCGTGAGGAACGTCTTCTTCTGCGCCGCCAGCACATCAGGATGGTCCATCTCGTCCGGGTGGCCGATGTTCATCGAAAAGTCGGACCCGCCCCACTGCACCATCTCGACGTCAGGCAGTTCCAGAATTTCCTCCAGGTTATCAACAGCGCCTTTCTTTTCGATCATGAACGCCAGCACGGTGGCTCCCACGGCTTCGACATACTCAGCCGTTCCGCCATATTCCATGTAGGAATTTCGTCGCGTTGCGACGCCATAGAGTCCGCCGTAATTGGGATGGTCGGGCCGCGCGGCCTGGATGCATTCCTGCACCTCCTCAATGCTTCGAGTGTCGGTGAACAGAATGCTGCCAAAGCCTGCGCCGATCCCTCGCTGGGCGAGGAACGGCATCAAGCTCTGGTCGATCTTGATCATGGCCCCCATGTTGTGAAGCTCGGCGGCCCGGCACATGTTGTCCAGATCGTGCAGGTCTGAGGGGCCATACTCGGCTACGAACTCGACGTAATCGTACAGTCCGGTGTGTCCAATGGCTTCGACCACCGACGGCCATACGCTGTGGATGTGCGTGCTTAGCGTCGGCTCTCCGGCTTCCAGTTTCTGTCTGAGCAGGTTGGGTCTCATTGATATCGCCTCCGTGAATTATTTGACGTCCAGGTTATCAGAAAATCACGGAGGCGAGACCGACTGGATTATCGCTCAGGATTCACCCCAATTTACATCAAAGATGAAGCGAACAGCGACGGCTATTCGCCCTCCAGGGCTCTCAGTATCTTCTCA
>JASLRP010000403.1 GCA_030743915.1 SAR202 cluster bacterium
TGGGCGGCATAGTCTGGGGCGTTATCTGTGCGGTGTTCTCAGAGCCGTGGGCGTCGTTGATCCCGTTCTCGTACACGTCTATAACACTCGTCAACATTATCGCCTTCCGCCTTTTTAATTGGTTCGGAATCTTCCGGTTCATTCAAATTCTGATAAGCCTTATGTTGCCGTTCGCATTGATGGCAGCGTTGGGGGGTTTTCTGAACTCCGGCGCAGTGGTGTTCTGGTCGTTGGTCGCCCCGTTGGGAGCAGTTCTGGTGACAGATCGACGCGGCGCCATTTATTGGTTTCTGGCATTTGTCGGGGTTGTCATAATCGGTGGCATTATGGAGCCGTTTGGCAGAGAGGGCAACGATCTGCCCTATGCTGTGATAACCATCTTCTTTGTGATGAACGTCCTGGCGCCCGCGTCTCTTGCGATAATCGTGCTTCAGTACTTCGTCAGGCAGAAGGACACGGCCATGAGCCTGCTTCAACAGGAGCAGGAGAAGTCTGAGCGTTTGCTTCTGAACGTACTTCCTGCGGGGATTGCCGAAATTCTGAAGGATGACACCCAGACGTCCACAATAGCCGACAACTTCGAAGCGGTCAGCGTGTTATTCGCCGACGTGGTAGGCTCAACCCCGCTCACCGTTGAGCTGACCCCCAAAAGCATGGTGGAGCTACTAAATGACGTGTTCTCGCACTTCGACACTCTGGTGGAGAAGTACGGCCTGGAGAAAATCCGCACCATCGGCGACAACTACATGGTTGCCTCCGGAGTGCCTGAGCCTCGCGAAGACCACGCCATCGCTCTTGCGGGCATGGCCGTGGAGATGAACGAGTATCTTCACCATCGCCCCAGCACATCGCACACTCATCTGGAGTTCCGAATCGGGATGAACTCCGGGCCTGTGGTGGGCGGTGTTATTGGCAACACTAAGTTCCACTACGATATCTGGGGAGACGCGGTCAACACGGCCAGCCGCATGGAGTCCCACGGCCTGCCTGGAAAGATTCAGATAACGAAAGAGACCTACGAACTGCTCCGAGACGACTTCATATGCGCCGAGCGCGGCCTGGTGGACGTGAAGGGCAAGGGCATGATGGAGACGTGGTTCCTCGAAGACTTCCGGCGTTAGGGGCTTCCCCCAGAACCCAGATCATTTCGCTGACAGGCGGAACCGCCAGAGAGCGATGATCACGAAGGCCACCCCGAACACCGCCAGGGCGATCATCTCGTTGGTTACGTCGGAGAACTCTGCGCCGAAGATCATCAGCTTGTTGAAGCCCGTATTGGCCCAGCCGTGGGGCGTTATCTTGGCCAGGGTCTGCATCCACTCCGGAGTGATGAACAGCGGCCACCAGCTTCCGCCTAAAGGAGCCATCGTCAGCGAGGCCAGCACTCCCAGGGAGGCTGCGGCCCGCACCTCGGATACGAATGACGCCAGCATGATTCCAAACCCTGCCGACGCCAACGCCATCAGCACAGAGATCAGGATCACCGCTGCTGGCGCGACACCCAGATCTATTCTGAATGCCAGTAGTCCCACGATCCACAGCGCCGCCAACTGCATAAGGCCCCGGTAGCTTGTGCCCAGGAACTTGCCCAGGATTATCGACTCGCGCCGCGCGCCGTTGGACATCAGTCGTTCCAGCGTGTGGGTCTGGCGTTCGCGGGCGATGGCCTCGGCGCTGAGGGCCGCGGCGAAGAACACAAACATCGTCAGGTAGCCCGGCAATGTGAGGTTGGTGGCTTTGACGGCCTTTACTTCACCCACCAGTTCGGCCTCGAAATACAATAGCACTTCGCTGGGTTGAATCAGGGGTCTCAGGTCGAGGTCCACCAAATCTCCCGATGCCTCAGATAGCTGGCCGATGGCCCTGACCGCTGTCCGGATTTCCGCTGTGCGCGACGCGATAGCCCTGGCAAGACCTTCCAGAGCGGCCTGAGTCTGGGGCGTCGCGTCCTGGACTACAACCTCCAGAGATGTTGGCCGCCCGGTGAACACGTCGTCTGTGAAATCTCTGGGAAAGGCGACGAACCCGCTCAGTGAGCCGTCCTCCACAGCCGCCTTGGCGGCATTGTATTCCATGGAACTGATCAGGCCTCCAGACGACTCTTCGATGCTCTGAATCATCTGTTGGCTCAGTCCGGGTAGCTCGTTAGTTGTGAGGGTTAAGATAAGCTGTTCATCGTCCGGCTCAACGTCGCCCAGGGCCAGCGAGAATCCAATCACAAACAGGAAGGGAAACAGGAACGCGAACCCGACGGCAAAGCGGTCCTTGAAGAATATCTTCGTGTCCTTGGCGGCAATGAGCATCGCCTGTCGCACTATCAGGCCCATGCTCAGCGCCCCCCTTCCGACGCCTTGAAGGCGAGCCGAGCCGCGACAAGTCCTGCCACCGCAACGCCCGCCAGGACCCCTAGCTCCAGACTTTGCAACCAGATGTGGTCGCCATTCAGGATGTTCTCCATCCCGTTGATGGCGTACTGATTCAGTGTGAATTTGGATACCAACTCCATCGCGCTGCCCTCGCTCAACTCGAAGAACGTTCCTCCAAAAATCGTCATGAACATGGTGAAAAACACCGCGGTCCACACCGCCTGGTCACGGGTTCTGGATACCGCCCCTATCACGAGTCCGACGGCGCTCACCGACGCGGCCACCAGAAGAGCGAACGCCATCACCTCGAAGTACTCAGACACCCCGGCGACCTGTAGCGCGGCGAAGGCAAGCGAGATCAGGATCACCGCCTGGAGGGTCGCCCGCGATGCGCCGGCCAGGAACTTGCCGATGAATAGCTGGTTGACGCTCAGTCGCGTGGTCAACAGACGTTCCAGAGTTCCGATACGGCGCTCTTCCACCAGAGTCTGCGCTCCCAGTGTGACGGCGAACAACAGGAACATTGTGATTATTCCAGGCAGAAGGCGGTTAATCACGTCGTCGTCACCTCCGATGACAGTGGTGTCGACGGTCACCAGAGGTTGTTCCCGGACCTGGGCGAACGCCGAGGCCAGATGCGTTGAAATCTGGTCAGGCGTCACGCTTGTCCCTTCCAGCGCCTGCGTGACGCTTTGGTGGACCTCAAGTTCGCCCACGAGTTGCTGGGCGACGCCTTGAACGATGCTGGCGACGATTTGTCCTTCGTCGCCCCCAAAACCTCGCTGTTTGAACACGAGACCAACCGGCACGCCGGAATCCAGCCCTGCCGAAAAACCGGCCGGTATCACTATGGCAGTGAGAATGGCGGAGCGGTCCAGCGCGTTGTCGGCCTTCTTGAGTGAGTAGCGTTTGACCTCGATCTGGTCAATGCGTTCCAATCGCGCGATCAGGTCTGTGGCGTATCGGCCGCCGTCCTGGTCAACAATGTGGGCCGCGCCTCGGAAGCTGGTCTCTCCCTGGAACACGCTGTACATGAGAGCGAATAGCACGATAGGCAGCGCGATGCTGAAGGCCAGGTCTCCCCGGTCTACCATGTACCGTTTCAGCTCCAACAGAGCGATGTAAAAAGGTTTCAGCAAATAACAGTCCGTTCAGTCGCGCAGGCTTCGGCCTGTCAGATTCAAAAAGACCTGTTCCAGGGTCACGGTATCCGGGTCGCCGATCTCGGTCTTCAACTCCAGAGGACTGCCCAGCTTCATCAGCGTTCCATTGTCGATGACGCCCAGCCGGTCGCAGAGCCTATCGGCCTCCTCCATGTAGTGAGTCGTGTACAGCACGGTCATGCCCTCGTCCCGAAGCTGGAGGATCGTGTCGAATATGTGGTTGCGGGACTGCGGGTCGATTCCCACAGTCGGTTCGTCCAGAAAAAGGAGTTGAGGGCGGCTCATCAGCGCGATGGCGATATTCACCCTGCGTTTCATGCCGCCGGAGAACTTGTCAACTTTGTCTTTCGCCCGGTCTGTCAGGCCGACGCGTTCCAGGTTGTCGTCGGCAGACTCTTTGGCCTCACGATTGCTCAGCCCGGTCATGCGTCCGAAAAACACCAGATTGTCGATTGCAGAAAGCTCTGGATACAGCGCCAGTTCCTGGGGGCAGACGCCGATGAGTTCCCGCACACGGTCGCTGTCCTTCACCACCGAGTAACCGCCCACGGTTACGTCCCCGGAATCGGGATTCAGGACGGTGGAGAGCATCCGAATTGTGGTGGTCTTGCCCGCGCC
>JASLRP010000404.1 GCA_030743915.1 SAR202 cluster bacterium
GACAGTCGAAGCCGGCGTCGCTGAACGTCGCCGGGTCGAGCGATATGAAATCTCCCTCTGCCGAGGCCTGGTTAGTCCCGGCCTCTACAGTGGGCGTGACGCTGTTGACCGTAACGAACAGCAGACCACTGGAGCATCCGCCATTGTCGTCGCAGACCTCCACCTCGACGGTATACAGACCGTCGTCGGCATAGACGTGGGAGCCGTCAATTGTTCCGGTGGTGCGAACGCCCTCAGAACCTGGAACTCCGGATACTGTGCCCGAGTCCACAGTCCCATCGCCCCAGCTAATGGTGGCGGTGTGGGTCTCGGAGGTCGGGGCCGAACTATTGTCGAATCCCAGATCGGTGTAGGTCGCCGGGTCGAGGGACACAGTGTCGCCCTCGTCGGCCGTCTGGCTGTCGCCTGCGTCGATTGTTGGCGCGACATTGGCGATGGTCACGGTCAGCGTGTCGCTGCCGCACAGGCCGTCATCGTCGCAGACCTGCACGGTCACGACGTAGGAGCCGTCATCTGCGAAAGCGTGGGCTGCCTGGACAGAGCCGGTTGTCGGCTGGCCCTCGGCTCCCGGAGTCTCGAACAATGCGATAGCTCCGGCAGGCTCAGATGTGCCGTCACCCCAGTTAACGCTTGCAGTAAAGGTTTCATTTGTGCCGCCGGGAGCGTGGTCGAAACCGGGATCGCTGAATGTTGCAGGGGCGAGGGTCAGGAAGACGCCCTCGGAGTTGGACTGGTTCGGGCCTGCCTCGACCACGGGGGCGACGTTGCCAACGTTGACCGTCAGCGTGCTGTTCCCGCAGGCGCCGTCATCGTCACACACCGAAACTGTCACGGTGTAAGAGCCGTTATCTGCGTAGTGGTGCGACGCTTGAACTGTGCCGGCAGTCGGCACAAGCTCTGCGCCCGGTGTTTCTATAAGTGTGATGTCTCCGGCAGGCTCGGTTGTTCCGTCGCCCCAGTCGATTGCTGCCGTAAAATCTTCAGCCGTGGCAGGATCGCACAGCGGGCAGTCGAATCCCGGGTCGCTGAAGGTCGCGGGAGCGAGAGTCACGAGTTGGCCTTCGGCCACGTTCTGAGCGCCGCCTGCGTTAACGCTGGGCGTCACGTTGCCGACCGATACCTGCAGGGTGTCGCTTCCGCAATCCAGCTCGTCATCACAGACTGTCACGGTGACGGTATAAGTCCCGTTGTCTGCATAGGCGTGGGCGCCGGACACTGAACCGGAATTGATGACTCCGCTGTCCGGGTTTGTGCCGTCGCCCCAGTCGATGGTCGCCTTGTGACTGTCCAGAACTCCCGCGTCGGTGAACGATGCCGAACTTAGTAAGACCAGCGCGCCCTCGTTGGACGACTGGTTGCCGCCTGCCTCCACGACTGGAGCAAGGTTGGCGACCGTAACCAACAGAGTTGCGTCCTTGGCGGTAACGAGCGCGCCGGTGAAAATATTGCGAGCCGATACCGTGAGGGTCACCGGATACAGGCCGTCCTCAGCATATTGGTGGCTCGCGCTGAGCGAGCCTGTGAACGCCGGCGAAAGATCGCCGAAGGTCCACGAGAAGTCGTAGGTTAGCGTCGGGTCGGGGCCTGCCGCGAACGGGTTCGGCACGGGCAGATACGACCCTGTGAAGGAGGCTGTGCCGCCCTCGTCAATGTTCTCTGTGCCAGCAATCGTCACGGACGGGATTTTTCGGTCGGTGATAGTGGCGACAGCCTCGACCACCGTCGAGCCGCCGTCATCGTCGAACACGGTGATGCGGACCGGGCGCGTCGTCGGGAACGTCGGCCCGACGCTGTGCGTTCCGAACTCGTCATATTCATGCGTGCCTGTTACCTGACCTCCGGCCACAACGAACGGGCCATCGACTGGCTTCCCATCGCCCCAGTCAATGGTCGCCGTAAAATCTTCCGTGGATGGTGGGATACACGTCGGGCAGTCGGTTCCTGGATCGCTGAATGTGGCCAGCAGGCCGGCGGGGCTGGTCTCGTCCACCACGAACGTCCTGCTGACAGCAGTGACGCGTGGCGAGACGTTGTTGACAGTGATCGTGAAGCTGTCGTCTCGCGCTTCGCCGTCATCGTCGGTGATGGTCACCGTGACCGTGTAAAACCCATTGTCTTTGTATATGTGGGTCGCCAAGACGCTGCCGAGGCCCTGGCCCTGAGTCACAAGGCCGACCTCGGAGCTTCCATCGCCCCACTCGATCAGCGCGGTGTGGGTGTCACCGATTCCTGGGTCGGTGAAGACCGCCCCACTGGGCGCGTCAAGCACAAAGGTCAGGTTGTCCACCGTGCCGTTATTGCGCGTGCCCTGAGTTCTGTCCAGACGCAGAGCTATCTCGATCTGACGGGTGCCAACTGGCACGCCGCCGTCGAGCGATCTGAGCGCCGAACCTGTGACGCCGCCGCGTTCGGATGCCGTAACCGGCCCGATCGTCACCGAGCCTAGCTGCGATCCGCCTGGGCCGTCGCGGAATATGGCGACGACGCGACCGCTGTCATTCTGGCCGTCGAAACCGCCCAAGTATCCCTTGAGGCTGAATGTTGCGTCATTGCTGTCGATGAGGTCTGCGCCCTCGGACACATCGATGAACTGCGACGCTCCTGACGAGCTTGACCCGCCGCTCGAAACGGGGTCGCCTGCGAAGACCGCCAGTCCGCGGTCGAAGGCCGGGCCGGGCGAGTTCAATCTTGGGAATCCACCTACAGGCACACCGGCGAGGTTAACGCCGGGAGCCGTCAGGACCAGAGACAGGTTGTCGGCATAGCCGTCGTTGCGGCTGCCCGTAGAACGCAGGGCCACCAGTTCGATGTCGATGGTTCTGGCGCCGGCCGGCACAACACCGGAAGCGCTGCGAGACAGCAGTCGTGTAACGCCGCTTCTGTCGCCTGATGTTACGTTGCCAATCTGGACGGTGGAGATAGTCCCACCACCGGAGTTCTTGAATCGCGCCGTCAGCGATGCCCGGTCGTCCTGACCGTCGAAGCCGCCCAAGTAGCCGGACAAGTCGTAGTTGACCTGGCCCTCGTCGATCAGTGAGCGTGCGCCCGAAATATCCTTCGACTGAGAGGCCGAGAAGCTGGACCCGCTGCCAAAGTAGAAGAACTGGGAGCCTTCAGTGTCCGGCCCCGGCGTCTGCACCGGGAATCCGTAGGTCGTCACGCCGCTGGGGTTCACTCCTGAAGCGGTGAAATTCAGGGACAGGTTGTCCACCTGAGCGCTGTTGTTATGGTCGTGGCCGTATTCGGTTTCACGGAGGGTGAATATCTGGACATCAACGCTTCGCGTGCCGATGGGGACAGAGCCCGAGGTCGCCTGCTGGATCATTCCAGTCTTGTATCCACGAGTGTGCCTGTAAACGGGTCCCAACTGATGAGTGGCCAACACAGAACCACCGGCGTTACGATACTGCATCACAACCCAAGCGCGGTCATTCTCCCGGCCGCCACCGCCGAGCCAGCCGGAGAAGTCAAAGCTGACCTGCCCCTCGTCGATGATCGAGTGGGCGTCTGAGACGTTTATGCTCTGGGACAGCGAGTTCGACGATTGATTATAGCCGCCGAAGAATTGGCGATTGCCGTGGCCTGGAGGCAACGGCAGGCTGGTGTTGACGCCGTACTGTACGACGTATCCGTCGCCATTGTTGTGGTCTCCATTGCGGTCGTTCCACTGACCAGTGTTGCTGTTCCAGAACTGGAGATGGTCCTCGTGAGAACCTCCGTTCGGTTCATGGGCCGCCCAATTGGTGTAGGTGAACGGCTCTCCGGTCACCCACGCCCAACCGCCGTGGTGTTCACAGCAGTTATCCGGCTGGAACCCGCCGATCCATCGTGAGTGAGCGCCGCCAGCCTCTACTCGCACGAAGCGAGCTTCGTCATCGGAATGGAACGTCGCCAGATGACCCGTGAGACCTGCATGTGTTCGAGCCTCTGCTTCCAATTTTGCGTCGAACCAGTTGATGGTCTTGCCCACAACCTGGAACCATTCGCCAGTGTCAGACCATCCAGCGCCAAGGTCGCGAGGACACACGCTGGCTGACGGGCACGGCAGATAGTTCCTGTGTTTGCCTGAGCCGGACCACGCCGTAAGGCCGTCTGGGCTTGAATCGGTGAATTCTGCGCCCGGATTTACGATCAGGTTGTTGTTAAGCAAACCAAGAGCCGCCAGTGTCTGAGATGACGCCGAACCGTATGGATGGGCGATGTCAGACTGGCTAGCGCTCCAGCCGGACGTCCCTGTGCCGATGGGGAACTCGGCCCCGCCGTTGGTTATCAGGTTCGCGCCTATCAATCCAGTATCAGCCACGGTAGGCTCCGCGCTGGATAGGTACGGAACAGTGCTGAACCCGCCGAAGATGCCTGTCCACGCGGATGTTCCGGCCTCTGCCTGACCATTCAGGACAAGATTTCGTCCGAACAGGTCGAGACCGAGTCCGACAGGGCTGCCCTCGTCTGCGGTCTTGTTCGTGCCTGCCCTGACTTCGGGAGGCTCGTTGGTTATCACTACTGTAAGACTGGCAGAGCATGGCAACTCGTGACCGTCGTCGATCACTACTGTGACGAGGTACGTGCCATTGTCCGCATAGCTGTGGTCAACATTGATGCCCACTGCACCAGTGCCGTCACCGAAGTCCCAGACATACGTGAGAATCTCACTTGGGTCGCGGTCGCTGGAAGGCGAACCGCTGAAGCTCAGCAACTGGCCTTCAAAGCCCGATGTTGGGCCGACGATGCCAGGGTCGCACTGGAACTCAGGGTTTATCTCGAAGGAGCCAACAGTTACTTCGTTGAATCCGCCCAACGTCCAATTGCCGGCGTTCTCGACAAACCATTCTTCGTTTTTGGTGAAGATGGTCTCTTCGTCGCGGTCGAATATGTTGATTGTGTGCTCGAAAAGCGGGCCCAGCGGGCCTATGGATACTGAATCTGCATAGACTTCAGGAGAGCGCACCTCAGGGGTGCATTTCTCTTTCGACTTGCCAAATGGCAGCGAGATCGTGACGCATATCTCAGGCACCAGAACCACCGACGGGATGACCAGCACTCGCGGGGTCCTGAGAGTGGCTTCGGCCACGGTAGTGGAGAAATCGTTGCTGAAGTTGGTAACCGTGTCATTTCGGAAGTTAGCGTAGTCCGGCTCCATGCGGAACTTGGGAGTCACGTCCAACACTGCGTCGGGCGCTGCGAGGCTGACCGAATGGTCGGCCCTCATAATCACAACACTGGCTGTGCCTGAGCAGACTGTGGCAGCCAGGGCACAGTAGCCGTCGCCGCCATCGTTGACGGTGAAATTCACAGGCCCGGTGAACTGCAGGACAGTCTCGATCTTGGGAGCGAACTCGAAATCCTGCTCCTGGGATATTCGCAGGCGGGACTCAACGTCCAGTGTTTCGTATGCAAGCTCTACGTCGCCCAGAGGCCCTGGCAGACCGAGGTCTGGAGACTGGAATCCCATAGGGGGCAGTCCTCTTGCCAGCGTGTAGTGGGCGTCGATGTCGGCTACCACATCCATGAACGTGTCTTCACCGGATGCTGTGACGGTGCGGCCAGCGGAGTTTGACTGAGTCTGGATGTTCGGAAGCCGAGCGAAGGCGCACACAGGCTCGATCTGTGCCTGACATCCTGGCGACGACCGATTATCGAAGGCTATCAAAGAGTCGGCGGTCAGTAGTCTGGAAGATTCGGTGTCGTAGTGTATGTCAACTGGCGACACGTCCACGCAGTCATAAACGCAAATCTCCGCGTCAATGTCCGCGTGGAGACCCAGGAAGGCTTCGATTCCGATACTCCCCCTGTCAGGCGGGGCCGTGGTAATCTCCGTGCCGGGGCGCGGCGCCCAACTGGAGGCGATGGTCACGGTGTCTCCGGCCCTGAAGGAGTCAGCTTCGGGGCGCGATAGCGTGACCTCGACTGGATAGTCAACATTGACCTGCCCTTCGTTGAATCCATAGAACAGCGCGTTCAGGCCGGTGGCGCCGCGAGCGCTCATGCTCATCTGGGCGCCGAAGCTGCCGCCGGGGAATCCGTACTGACCACCGATGGTCTGGATGTGTCCCACCGGCCC
>JASLRP010000405.1 GCA_030743915.1 SAR202 cluster bacterium
TCCCAGATGGATATCACCGGGACCACTTTTATGAAGATCGTGATGATCAGAGTGAAGGCGGCAAAAGCGGCCAACATGATGGACCACTCAACCCACGTTGGGAAGTACGATGCCGCTTCGTAGGGCATCGTCGGCAGCGTCGAGCCGCCCACAACTATGAAGTAACGCTCGGCCCACATTCCGATGTCCACCAGAATCGACGCAATCACGATTCCCAAGATGGTGCGAGTCCAGGGGAAGAGGACTATCAGGCCCGGAATTATCATCCCCCCTATCGAGTAGAACCAGAAGTAGGGGGCAAGATCGCCGGTGAACAACACCTGGAAATGATGCTCGTTTTCCCCTGCCAGCTTGTATCCTATGGTGACGAACTCCAGAACGTTGAAGTACATCATGATGAGCGCGAACCCGCCCAGCATGTAGCCCAGGTTGATGAACTGTTTGGACGTTATGTAATCCTCTAAATGGTAGGCTTTGCGAATGATCGCCATGACGATGATGATCGTGCCAATTCCCGAGTAGATGGCCCCGGCGACGAAGAACGCGCCGAACATCGGGTTGTCCCAGGGTTCCCTCATCGTCATTGAGAATATCCAGGACACAACAGTGTGAACTGACACCGCCACCGGGATGATCATAACCATCATCATGCCCAGAGCGATGGTGAGCCGCCGCTTCTGGGTCGGGCTGTCCCTCCATCCCAGAGAGAACGTCTTGAAGAACCATCGCATAACGGGGGACACCCTGTGACTGATCCTGTCCCGCGCTATGGCCAGGTCAGGAATCAGCGGCAGGTACAGGTAGATGAAACTGCCTGTGAGGTAGGTGCTGATGGCTATCACATCCCAGATGAGAGGCGACTGCCAGCGTCCGAACAGTATCAGGTGATGCACCCTGTCGGGACGTCCCAGGTCGATCAGAGGGAAGAACGCCCCGATCATCAGGGCCACGACGGTGATGAACTCGGCCATGTGGGTTGTGGGCACTCGCCATCCGGCTTTGGACACTCTGAGGATGGCCGAGATCAGCGTGCCTGCGTGGCTGATGCCTATGAAGAACACGAACAGCGAGATGTACAGCCCCCACAAACTGTGGTCCCGCATAGCGGTGACGTACAGGCCCTCCCGCCACTGGTAGATGTACGCGAACAATCCCCATGCCATGATGAGCAGCAGCGCTCCCACCAAGAGGTAGTATCCGCGCCCTGTCCGGGTCAGCGGGGAAAGGACCCGCACTTCGAGTTGCTCTCTGAATTGATCTACCGGCCTGAGCGCTTCCACCGCTTCCCTCCCTTCACCGTGTCGGCCCACGGCCACTCGGAGTCCATACGACCCTTCTTGTAGGGGTCTCTGCCCTCGCCGACATCCTGGCCATGTCCTGGAATGTAATAGACTCGCGGCTTGGTGTTCAGTTCCTCCTTGAGGCGGTATGCCTGGTTCTCGGTGAGGAACTTTGTAAGCTCCACAACTTCTTCGCCGTTGGTTGCCAGGTCTTCCTCGAAGTCGCCATAGTAGATGGCGTCGTTGGGGCAGCCCTGAGCGCAGTAGGGAAGTCGGCCGGCCCGCGCCATGTCCGAGCAGAAGTCGCACTTGGAGGTGACGCCCCTGCGCATAGGGAACTGGCGCTCCGAATGGTAGTCCGCCAGCATTGCTTGAGGCGGAATCGGCGGGTCTGCCCAGTTGAAGAATCGACGGTCATAGGGGCATGCGGCCTGGCACATTCTGCACCCGATGCACCGCTCCTGGTCGATGAGAACGTTGCCTTCAGGCGTTGACCAGGTGGCCCCAACCGGGCACACGGCCACGCATGGGGGGTTCTGGCAGCTTTGGCAGGGAACCGGGACAAACTGGGTGCCTCCGCCGGGCAACTCGTACTCGAACACCTGAATCCACTCCATGGGTTCGGGGGCGAAGTGACCTTCGATGCAGCCCTGCGTGCACTGAGGGGGTTTGTCGATGCTCTGGCAGCCATCACAGCGTCTTAGGTCGATGACCATAGACCAACGACGCAGGCGTTTGGAGGGAGTCTCGGACTCGGCGGTTTGAACGGAGGAGTCTTCAGCCTCGGCAAGAAGCTTGGGCGCCACTGAAACGGCTGCGCCTGCGGCGCCCGCGACGCCCGCGGCTCCCATGACCTTGAGAAGCTGTCTGCGGCTTATCTCCCACTTTCGGTTATTCTCTTGGACTTCATCATCCTGTGGAGCCTCACGCAAAGACCTGGCCCCTTTCGATCGCTCTCCCATATCTTCACCTTATAAACCCATCGAACTGCGAGACTGACCTAACACGGTCTCTGACCCTCGTGTCAGTAGAAACTGACGACATAGGGAAACCCCATCGCACAGTTTGGATTCGTTTCCTGTGGCGAAATCGCGCTAGCAGGGCCTCGTCGGGTGGGCAGGGCTGGCGCTCTGCCCACCCGACTGAAAGGTCTCTAGTCGAGACTCACCCCCCGTCTGATCCAATCTCTTCAGAGTGTCCCCAGCCGATCGAGGTTGGGAACACTCCGAATCGCTATCGGGTTACCGGGCAGAGGCAGCGGCCTCGACCCTGGTCCTTACGTCCGCCCACATTGAGGCAGACTTCGGGCCGCCCATGTCAACCAACAACTCACCGGTGTAGTCCGCGTTGTATCGGACGAACGCGCCGGAGTGAGTGTCGCCAGCATTGGGAGTGGGGACGTAATCGGTCACCTCGTAGGTATCGAGGCTCAGGACTATGGTCTCCCAGCCCTTCATGTTGCTGACCCAGAGTTCGTTGACAGCGGGGTCCGGATGGAGGATCGCGTGGTCAACGCTGGAAGCGGAACCACCGAGATTAACCGGCTGGTTGATGGCTCGGGAAGTCCTGAAGGTCTTCGCGTCGATCAGGCCAAGGTGGCCGCCTCTGTTGTGGCTGCCTTCGCCCTTGCCGACGAGCCAGATCTCAGTCTCGTCCCAGTTCAGAGCTATGCCGTACGGTCCTGCAACGCCTGCGCTGGTCGATCCGACAACCTCGTCGATCTCGTTGTCGATCTTGTAAACGTGGCTGCCGTGGCCGTCAACAACGTAGGTCCATCGTCCATCTGCCGTGTGGGTGATACCAATGGGGTGGTGTCCCACGCCCTCGATGACCTCATGTTCGCCGGTCGCCAGGTCCAGCTTGGCTATGCCAGCGGCTGGGGCATGGTTTGACCGAATCCAGTTTGCGCCCATCGAGATGTAGATGTACTGGCCTGTGGGGTCGGGAGTCGTGAACGGGTGACCCATCGGCTTTACGTCGTCATAGGTGATGGCTTTCACGACCTTGTTGTCGTTCTTCGAGTCCAGGATGTGATGCGGGCCGCCATTGGCTCCGAATCCCCACTGGAGGATTACGCGGTCGTTGCCCTCAAAGTCCGTGAAGGACTGTACGTGGTGAAGGGCCTGGCTGCGCATTCCGCCCTCGAAGTAGCTCTCCTGCTTCAGCAGCTTGTCCATCTTCATGGTCCTGGTGTTGACGATGGCGATGTAACTGATCCGATCGCCGCCCTCAGCCGGAGTCTCCGAGAAGCCCACATACGCCCACTTGCCGTCTCTGGAGACGCCAACGCCGTGGGGGCCTCGGGAGATGTTGCCTTCGAACTGGTACAGGCCCGCCGCGATGACCTCTTTGGCGTAGGCATCGATGATGTGGAAGCCTGCGAAGTTGGGAGCGCCCTCTTCCTTGGCCGCATTCATCTCTTCGTTGTAGTTGTAGCTGCTCTCACTGGTGAAGTACACCAGCGGATGCGCCGATGCGTCCCAGGCATCCGGGCCGCTGGAGTCGTATTGAGCCACCAGATGCAAACCGCCTCTGATCGATTCGTCGGTCGCCCAGCCGCTGGCTGTTGAACCCGGCGCGGCCGGGGCCAGTTCTCCGGTCTGTATCACCGTGACCGGAGCCGTGGTGGAAATCTGCGTCTGGAGCTCGCTTATCTCCTGGTTCTTGGTCGTAAGTTCTGCGTTTTTGGCTGTCAGCTGCGCATTGACGGCATCCAGGTCTTCCTGGGTGACGTCGCTCGACGAGCACGCTGACACGAACAGAGCCACCAGTGCAGCGAGCACGATCAACAAAGGTTTATTCCTCATAAGTGACCGCATTGTGTTCGTTCTCCTTCTCCTTTACTCTCAACCATAAATAAAATGCGACGAAGATAAGTTGCCCGTCTCTTCTCTTCTTACAGTCGACCGCTTAATGCACTGCCGTAAAGAAACTTTTTACAGGTATTTCGATATTCTCCCTCCCATTCATTTTGCTCTGTCCCGAGTGAACCCCATTTCAGCCTCGGCAGGGCCAACTATGCGGTTGCCGGTTCCCCTCAGTGGCCCGTATACCCCGAAACCCTGATGCACCTCGAAATGTACCCAATGATGCGTGAGGAACTTGGGATAATTTCGACAAATGCATGAGGTGTTTGTGAATAATTTCTCAATGTGCAAAACGTCGAGTGTGAAACGTCATCTTTGGAATCAGCACGAGTGGTGGCTCACTACGAAATCCTCATGCCTTTCGGACAACAGCGCCATGACTTCGATGTCAAAGTGAGTTAGCATACGGACAACTTTTTTTGGAGGCCTGCCCGATGGAACTTGGATATTTCACTATGCCGCTGCATCCGCCTGGGTCCAACATCACCCAGACTCTGGAGGATGACCTGGAACAGATCGTGACTGTGGACGGAATGGGGTACAAAGAGGCGTATATAGGCGAACATTTCACCTTCCTCTGGGAGAACATCCCGATTCCAGACCTGGTGATAGCGCAGGCGCTGGGCATGACGAAGAACATCAGGCTGGGCACCGGAGTTCACTGCCTGCCAAACCACAACCCGATGATGCTGGCCCACCGAGTCGCGCAGCTTGATCACATGTCCAAGGGGAGGTTCATATGGGGCATCGGCTCCAGCTCAACCCCCGGAGATTACGAGATGTTCGGCTTCGACCCGGACGTCGATGACCGCAGACAGTACACCCGCGACGCGGTGGACGTCATCCTCAAGATTTGGGAAGACCCCAAGCCCGGCCTTTACGAACACCAGAACTGGCGGTTCAGGATTCCAGAGCCGGTGGACGACATCGGCCTCACCTTTCATCTGACTCCCTACACCAAACCCCATCCCCCCATCACAGTGGGCGGCGTCTCGCCCCGTTCCGACACGCTGATCCAGGCTGGAGAGCGCGGTTGGCTGCCCATGAGTATCAATCTGGTTACTCCCGACATAGTGGCGACCCACTGGGACGCCTATCAGGAGGGCGCAGACAACGCTGGCCGCACGGCGGACCGCTCCACCTGGCGCATCGCCCGCGAGATATATGTCGCCGAGACCACCGAGCAGGCGCGCAAGGAGGCGCTCGCAGGAGTGTTGAAGCGCGACTTCGAGGACTACTGGTTCAAACTCCTGCCTCGTTCAGGCTCCCTGACAAGCATGAAGCTGGACAACGACATGCCAGACTCGGATGTGACCGTAGAGTACCTGATGGACAACCTGTGGATAGTTGGCAGTCCTGATGACGTGGCCGAGAAGATTCGGAATCTCTACAACGAGGTGGGCGGTTTCGGAGTCCTGCTGGCGATGGGCCACGAGTGGGAACCCAAAGAGCAGTGGGAGAACTCCATGAGACTCCTTGCCGATGAGGTCATGCCCAAGCTGGCGGACCTGGCCTGATCGAACGAAACATTTGGTGATAAGGGCGTCAGGATGACTTTTCCTGACGCCCCCATTATCATCACTGCATGAGAGTAATAGAAACTGTATCCGATTTCCGAGTCGCCGAGCGCAAAGCTCCCCGACCGCTGGGATTGGTCCCTACAATGGGCTACCTGCACGAGGGGCACATGTCGCTGGCCCACCGCGCCCGGGCCGACAACGCCACCGTCTCGGCCAGCATCTTCGTCAACCCGACCCAGTTCGGCCCCAATGAGGACCTGTCCACCTACCCCCGAGACATGGAGGGCGATCTGACGAAGCTGGAAGAAGCGGGTGTTGACCTCGTGTTCGCTCCACAGCTCCAGGAGGTCTATCCACCGGGTTTTGACACCCACGTGGACGTGGGAGAAATCGCGACAAAGCTGGAGGGCGCCTCCCGTCCTGACCACTTTCGGGGCGTCGCAACCGTCGTCTGCAAACTGCTGACCATCGTTCGGCCCGATAACGTCTATTTCGGTCAGAAGGACGCCCAGCAAACGCTGGTTATCAAACGCCTGAACGCCGACCTCAATCTCGGGGCCGAGGTCGTGGTCATGCCCACCATTCGCGACTCTGACGGACTGGCCCTCAGCAGTCGCAACGCCTATCTGGACGATGGGGACCGGAAAGCGGCCCTCACACTGTCGCGCTCCCTTGATCTGGCCCGCCAGTTGTACGATTCGGAGAATCACGACGCCGAGAAAATCCGCGCTCAAATGCGAAATCTCATCGAGTCCGAGCCTCGTACATCAGTGGACTACATCAGCATCGCCGACATCGAAACGCTGGACGAATTGGACATCATAGACCGCCCGGCCCTGGTCTCCCTGGCCGTCCGGGTCGGCGACGTCCGCCTCATCGACAACACCCTGCTTCCTTGAGTCGTTAGTATTTCAGGAGTGGCACAGATACGTGAAGTCTGTTGGCAGTGAGCCATCATTTGGAGACCGACCGATTTCTCGCCACCCAGACCATGTCGCTGCTGTCGTCTTTCAAGACGCCTCGGAAGAAATCCCCATAGACGGCCTCGATTTCGAACCCTGCGCGTCCCAGCAGGTGTTCCATCTCGAATCGAAACACACAGTGCAGCGGTATTGGGCCTCTCTCCCGTCGAGACACAACTTCGCCATTCGCGTCCAATTCTTCCCACACTGTAAGCACCGATGCTGTCTGGGTGGATGGCTCATACGTCCAGGCATAGGAGATGCGAACGCGGTGCCCAGTTTCTGGATGGATTATGTCTTGGCCCGATGCGAAGACTCCTCCTTTGCCGCTGCGCAGGCCTCCGAGCCATATCGTGTTCTCATGGCCCATGTGGTCGAGATGCACAACCAGCATTCCATCAGGGAGCAGATGGCGCTTGATACTCTCAAGACATGCTATCTGGTCGTCAGGTTCGACAAGGTTCTGAAAACCATGACCTGGAATGATCGCTAACGCGAAGCGCTCTCCCAGGTCAAAGGACCTCATGTCACCGCCCACCCAACAGACATTCTGGAGATCGGCGCTTTTGGAACGCGCCACTTCCAGCATCGATTCAGAATGATCAAGTCCAACCACGGTTGCGTCTTCCTGAGCAAGTTGCAGCGCGACTCGCCCGGTTCCGCAGGCAACTTCCAGCAATCTGGTGTCCCCTGGCTGGCTTTCCCTGATCAGCGAACGATAGAATTCGATCTCGCCGGGCCAATCAGAGACCGAGACGTCATACAATTGAGCATAAATCTGATCGGTGGACTCCCCAGGTCGTTGGCTCACGGTCACCTCGCAATCAGAGATTGATTATTTCAAGAGTGTATGTCATTTTTGTGATTAAGGATGAGCTCTGGTCGGTAGGGAATATACGGAATCTCCTTCACGATCTGTTTCCTGCCAGAAGGGTGACAATCGAGCGTGTCTCCACTATCCTCATGAAGCACGAATCCTAATACTCAATGACATGAGGGACCCATCATGAAAATCACCGATGTCGAATGCCTGGTGCTGGACCGAGATTTCCCCTTCGTCAGAATACACACCGACGAAGGAATTACCGGAATTGGCGAGTGCTTCCGACGCCTGCCGGGAATCACCAAGATGCTTGTTGATGACTACATGAAGCCTGCGCTGATAGGCAAGGACCCAACAGACACTGCCGTGCGCTTCCAGGACATGATGCGCGCCGGATCCGCAACAGAAATGGGAGGCGCGATATTCTGCGCCATCTCCGGCCTGGACATCGCCATGTGGGACATCGCAGGCAAGGCATTGAACGTGCCAATCTGGAAGCTGCTGGGCGGAAAGCATCGCGACAGCATTCCCGTGTACGCAAGCTCCATGCGTCGCGACCTCACGCCCCTGGAGGAGGGTCGCCGCGCCGCCGGACTGGTCGAACAGGGATACAGCGCATACAAACTCCACAGTGCCCTCCCCGGGGCCATCGACCATCCGTCGGACGAGACCATCCCCACGGTCACCGAGGTCCGAGCCGCCGTGGGCGACGACGTGGACATCCTGGTGGACGTCAACGGCGCGTACTCGGTCCATCACTCCATCGAGATCGGCAAGGCTCTGGAGGCCCTGGGCGTGTTCCACTTCGAGGAGCCGC